>JAIWOG010000051.1 GCA_020217035.1 Magnetospirillum sp.
ATGCGGCCGACCACCTGGATGAAGGCGTCGCGTTCCTTGCCCGGGTCGTTGCGGTAAAGCGGATTGGGCGAGCGCAATTGGCGGTGCGCCCGGTCGATCAGGATGTTGCGGCTTTCCGGCAGCTTCTGTTCCAGGAACAGCTTGTTCAGCATTCCCGCCGATTCGCCCAGCTCGCTTTTGTCGGAAACGAACTTGCCCTCGGCCAGATCCAGCATGGCGCAGATGGCGGCCGCCAGACTGGGCTGGAAACCCAGGATTTCCTGGACCACGTTCGACCCCAACACGTCGGCGATGACACCGTCGAGCAGGGCGAGCGAGTGCTTGTCGCCTTCGGTATCGGCCAAGGTGCACAAACGTTCCAGCTTGCCGGCCCAGGACCGGGCGTCCACCAGGTCGCGCGACAGCACCACCATGGCCAGGAAGTCGGCTTCGGTGGGTTCGGCGGCCAGGCCCGCCACGTGGTCGTACATGTCCTTGAAGGCGCCGTTCAGCTTGGGCAGGTTCATGCCGTCGGCCTTGCGGGCCTTGGCCGACATCTGGTCCAGCGACTTGTAGATCTCGTCACGCCGCGCCTTGGCGTCACCCTGGCCGTCCTTGGTCTGCAACATGGCGACGCGGTCGACGGCAGACGGCAGCAGGGAATCCTTCTCCTGCAGGCGCTTCAGCTCCTTGTAATTGTGCATCAGCTCGGTGGGGGTGACGTAAGCCTTTTCCATGTAGTTGCGGAACAGGCGGTTGGTCACCGCGCGGCTTTGCGGCCCGTAATAATCGGTGGGCGCCTCGCATTTGGGCGGGGCTTCGTCGATGTTGACGATGTAGACGGGGCCGTCGTCGCGCACCTGCTGGGTTTGCGAGAAGATTTCCTTCTCGTCGTAGGTGCCGTCGGAACGCGCCCAGTTGCGAATGACGCGCGCACCTTCGCAGGTTTTGTCCTTCAGCAGCTTCTTGGCAGCAGAAACGGCCGCGTCCTGATCGTCGATCAGGGATTGCTGAATCCATCGGCCATTCTTCATGACCTGGACTTCAAAACTGGCGCGGTCAGACGCCATGCCCATTCTCCTTATCCCGATCCCATTCTGACGACCGGTACCTTCCGACCCAATGTATCTTTGATACGGTCCAGGGTGGCAGGTTGTCACGGAAAGATTGGCCGCTTACCCTTAATTTTCCGTGTATTACCGCCATATCACCCTGAAGTTGGATTGTCACTACGCCTTATGAAGCGCACAATCGAAACGTGGTCGAAAGGGGGATACCATGTCGGTGCGCTTTACATGGTTGAGACCGGGCGGCTGGGGTCGTCTGGGCGTGGTCGTCGCCGTCGGGATCTTGTTCCTGACCCCGATGCTGTGGGCACTGGGCGCGTTCGGCGACGGTGACGACGCCATCCGCCGGGCTCTGATCTTCCTGTTCGCCGGCCTGTGGTTCGGCGTGGGTGTCGGCTATTCCATCGGGTGGGCCTTGCACGGCTTCGTCATCCGCAGCCGTGACCATGACGAAGACGAGGAGGCCGGCCGCCCCGCCGCCCGGCCCGGTCCATCCTCGCCGCCGCGTCCGGCGGCCCATCCGCCGGGGCGGTAAGTCCTAGCGACCGGCGCGGCCGGCCGATTCGATTTCCAGTTCCAGCCGGGCCAAGGCCGCTTCCAACTGCGCCCGCAGGGATTGGCGCTTGCCGGGCTCGGCGGCGCGGTACTGGCGCAGCAGGTTTTCCACTTCGATCAGCGTGGTCGCGGGCGTCGCCGAGGGCGCCATGGCGGCGCGGGCCCGCATGGTTTCCACCTGGGCGCTCTTGGCCGCCAGATCTGCTTCGTAGGTCTGGTCGGCGGGGGCCGCCAAGACGGCGGGGGCGGTCAGCAACAGTGACAGGGTCAAGGCGAGCATGGTGCGGATCATGTGTTTTCTCCCATGGCACGGGGGCGTCATGCCCCCCATTCGCGAAGCAAGATGGCGGCGGCGGCACGGAACGTCCGACCCAGAAACGACCGCCTTTCCCCTTGCAAATTGGCTTGGCCGCGCAGCGGTGCCAGGACCGTGATCTCGGGCTGGGGCCGCAGCCTGACACGGAACACCGCATGATCGGGGACCAGCCCCTTGTGGTCGAAGCGGGCTTCGATGCCACCGCCATATTGGGTGGCCAGGATGGGTTCCGACAAGGTCTTGACCGCCACCCGGTCGATGACGTCGATGGTGGCGGCGATGGCTTTGCCGCTGCCTTCGGGGATGAATTGGGCCGAATCGCCGGCTTTCAGCCCGGCCAGGTCGGCTTCGTCCACATAGGCTTCGATGGTCGCCCCCTGGCGCAATCCGGCCACGGCCTCTTGCGGGTTGATCCATTGGCCGGGCTGCAATCCGGGCGACACGTCGATGACGGTGCCGGATTGCGGGGCCCGCAGGGTCAGCCGCTCCAACTCGGCCCGCAGCGCGGCTTGGGCGGCCAGGGTGGTTTCCAGTTCCTCGGCGACGGCCTTGCTGCGGGCGCGGAATTCGTCGTCGAACCCCATGGCCGACAACTCGTATTTCAGGATGGCGACGCGGTTGTCGATCTGGGTCAGACGCAAGGCGGTGTCGGGGTTGGACAAGGTGGCGACGATGGCGCCGGCCTCGACCTGCTGCCCTTCGACGACGGCGATCTTGTCCAGCAGGGCCGGTTGCGGCGGATAAAGCCCCACATGGCTTTGCGCCTTCAGCACCGCCGGGGCGGCGACCCGGCCGCTGACGGGGGCGGCCAGCAACGCCAGCACGATCAGCCCGCCTGCCAGCGGCCACCGCCAGCGGCGGGCGGCGCGGATGGCCGGCCAGCGTTTCTGCCATTCCGCCAGTTCGCCGGCGATGGGGCGCAGGACGAACCAGCCGATTTCCACCACGAACAGCACCACGCCGACCACCTTGATGAAGAAGTGGTAGACCAGCAGCGCGATGCCCAGGAACAGCGCCAGGCGATAAACCCAAACCGCCCAGGCGAAGACGGTCATCCACAACCGGGTGGCGTTGGGCAGCGGCTCGGGCGGCGCCTCGTTCAGGCCGAACAGCACCTCGCGCAGGTGCCAGCGGGCCAGGGCGAAGCTGCGCGGGTGCAGGTTGGGCTGGTCCAGCGCGTCCATGGCCAGGAAATAGCCGTCGAAGCGCATGAACGGCGACAGGTTGATGGCCAAGGACGACACCCAGGTGGTGGCGGCCAGGGTGAAGGCCAGGGATTTCAGCGTCCCGTCCGGCAACAGCCCCCAAGCCAGCGTCGCCCAGGCGGCGACCATCAGTTCCGACACGATGCCGGCGCCGCCCACCCACAGACGTTGGCGGCGGTCGGTCAGCTTCCAGGCTTCGTTGACGTCGGTGTACAGCATGGGCCACAGCACCAGGAACGCCACCCCCATGGCCGGCACCCGGCAGCCGAAATGCTTGGCGGTGAAAGCGTGCCCCAGTTCGTGCACCATCTTGACCAGGCCCAAGGCGATTCCGAAAGCGGCCAGGCCGGGCAGCGACACCTGGTCCACCAAGGTGGCGGCGAAGGCATCCCATTGCCGGGCCACCAGGAACAGGCCCGCCAGCAACGCCAACAGGGTGGCCCGCCGGAATCTGGAGGACCCCAGCCAGCGCACCCACGGCACGGTCCGTTCCAGCACCGCGTCGGGACGCACCAGCGGCAGGCGGAAGAACAGGTAATGGTGCAGCAGCCAAGTCAGCCACGAGGTCTTGGCGGCGTCGTGACTGGCCAGCAGGCGGTCCACGTCCCGGCTTCCTTGCGGTTTCAGTAACTGACTGCGGGCCAGGAAAGCGGCAAGGCCCTGCACGTCTTCCTCGTCCACCTCCAGCAGGGTGTGGCGACGGATGTCGGCGACCACCGCCCGGGCGGCGCCCAGATGCCAGCGGCTCAGGATTTCGAAGGCGCTCCAGGTCAGGCGGAAGAACCGGTTGGTCAACGGATCGTGCAAGGTCCAGGTGGGGGCGCCGTCATGGGCGGCGGGGCCGGGCAGCACCGCCAGTTCGTCGCGCAGGGCGGGAAGCAGGGCGGCGGCCACGGCTAGAAGCCCACGAATTGGCGGATGGTGGCCAGCGGGCGGCGGAACAGCCACCACACCAACGGCACGGTGTCGCCGTCGATGCGGGCGGTGCCCTTCAATCCCAGCCGGGGTTTTTCCTCGGCCGGGTCCAGGCTGGCCCGCAGGCGGTGGGCGATGGAATTGTCGGGCCGCGCCACGGCTTCATAGGCCAGGCTGCGCACTTGCGCCCGCAGCGGCGACAACGGCCGGCTGTTCAGGAACAGGGTGACGTGGCCGCCGGTCTTGACCTCGCCCACATCGGCCACCGACACCCAGGCTTCGATCTCGCTGTCGGTTTCGTCGGCCACCGCCATGACCTTCTCGCCCAAGGCCACCGGCCGGCCGATCCAGTCGGCGGCGTCGTCGAACAAGGCGATGCCCGCCTTGGGGGCGCGGACCTGCACCCTTTGCAACTGGGCTTCCAGCAAGCGGACCTCGGCGGCTTTTTCCTCGGCCTTGCCGGCCAGGATGGCCACCTGGGCCTTGGCCTTGGCGTCGAACACCATGGCCTGGGCCACCTGACGGTATTCCGCTTCGGCGGTGGCGTGGCTTTGCCGCGCCACGTCCAGGCGCCCGGTCAAGGTGGTGGCGTCCAACTGAAACAGTATGTCGCCTTCCGCCACCAACTGGTTGGGTTCCACCAGAACCCGGTCGACGACGCCGTCCAGCGGCGAGCGCACCACCACCGGATGGGCCGGAACACTTTCCGCCGGGGCCAGCACCGAGCCGGTGACCGGGAACAGCGCCGCCAGCAGCAAAACGGCGGTCAACAGCCTTTTGCGTTTGGTCTTGGGCAGGGATAGCCCGGCCCGTCGTGGGGCCAGCGCGGCGCGGGCCACTCGGCCCAGGTCGGCCAGACGTTGCAGCAAGGCGACCTCGTCGGCGCTGAACGGCGTTTCGCGGGCGAACAACAGCCGCGCCTGTCCCATGGGCACGACCAGGGCATGGGATGGCAGCCAGTCATGCCATTGCGCGGCCAGAGCGGCGTCGACGCGGGTGGAATCCAAGGGCAGCGGCGCCTCGGCGGGATGGCCGCGCATCAGCTTGTCCAGCCACAAGGCGTAAGGGGCGTGGCCGTCCACCGACGACACCCCCGACAAGGCGATGACGGCCCCCTGCCACAATGCCGCCTGGCGATATTCCACCATTCCGGCACCCAGGTTCAGGATGGCGAAATCGACCTCGACCGGCCGCGTCGCCTTCAGGATGCGGCCTTCCAGTTCCAGCCATGCCAGGATGGCATCGCTCATGGCGGCGGCGCCAGCAGGACCTTGCCGCTCATGCCGGCGGCCAGTTCGGGAAAGCTGCCGCCGATGGTGCCGGTGACCCGCACCGATTGGCTGACCGGGTCGATGCGGGCGCCGACCCGCACCAGCTTGACCGGATAGGTCCGCGCGGTTTCGTCGATTTCGACCTTGAAGGCGTGGCCGGGTTTCAGCCAGACCAGCCATTTGGACGGCACGACGAAATCCAGTTCCAGCTCGGAATCGTCGATGATGTCCAACAGCGCCTGGCCCGGTTGGACAAATTGCTGGGCGCGGACCTTCTGTTCGGCGACCCGGCCGTCGAACGGGGCCGGCACTTGGCACTTGCCCAGCACGGCGGCGCTGGCGTCCAGCTTGGCGCGGGCCTTGTCGCGTTCGGCCTGGGCGACGTCGCTTTCCAGCTTGCCGATGGTTTGCAGTTCCAAAAGCCGGGCGTTGACCGCCACCGTCTTCTCGGTGGCGGTCAACGCCGCCTTGGCCTCGGCCACCTGGGCGCGTTGGATGGAACAGTCGAAGGACACCAGAATCTGGCCCTTCTTGAACCGCTCGCCTTCGCGTACCGGGATGCGTTCGACCTTGGCGCCGATCTCGGCGGCCAGGGTGGTGTAGTCGCGGGGCGACAATTGCGCCCGCAATTCCTGGGCCTGGCTGGCGGTCGCCACGGCGACAGCCAGACCGGCGATGAGCAGAAGAAGTCTTATCATGCCCATATTCAGCCTTCAGTTGCGGCTATTGGGCAAGCATCAATTCATGTGGTGCTCTGGAAAACACATGACACTTCATGCGGAGGCATGCGGCATCTGGTCGTTCCCAAGCCGGGAGACGGCGGGGGCGACTTCACGCCGTGGCCGAACGCACCGCCTGGACAAGCACCGACCTTAGCCCGGCCACCGCCTCGGCGACTTGGGCGGTGGTGCTGCTGACGGCGTTGGCGCGCTGGCCGGTGGATTCCGCCTCTTCCGTGACTTCGGTCATCCGTTCCGTCACCTCCTGCACCGCGACCGAGGTCTGGGCGACGTTGCGGGCGATCTCGGCGGTGGCCGCCTCCTGTTCCTCGATGGCGGCGGCCACGGCGGCGGCGACCTCGCGCACGGTGTGGACGGACTGGACGATGGTCGCCATGGCCTCGACCGCGTCGGCGGTGGTGGCGGCGATGTCGGATGTCTGGGCGGCGATTTCCTCGGTCGCCTGGGCGGTCTGCTGCGCCAGGGCCTTGACCTCTGACGCCACCACGGCGAAGCCCTTGCCGGCCTCGCCCGCCCTGGCCGCTTCGATGGTGGCGTTCAACGCCAGCAAGTTGGTCTTGGCGGCGATCAGGCTGATCAGGTGGGCGACCTCGCCGATGCGGGTCACCGATTGCGACAGGTGGCCGATGGTTTCCTCGGCGCAGGCGGCGGTGGTGGCGGCCGATTGGGTCGCCTCGGCCGCGTGGGTGACCTGGGATGAGATTTCGCGGATCGACGCGGCCAATTGTTCCGAGGCGGACGCGACCCCTTGGGCGTTGTCCATGGCGGTGCGCGAGGCGACGGTGACCGACCGGCTGTCGGCGCTGACCGAGTTGGCTGAGCCGGCCATTTCGCCGGCGTCGCCAGCCATCCGCGACGTCAACGCCCCCACATGGGCGACGGCGCGGCCGATTTCTTGTTCCACCGTGTCGGCCATGTCCCGCAGCAGCTTGCGCCGCTCGGCTTCGCCGCGCTCGCGGGCTTCGTCCTGGGCGCGGCGCAGGCGGTCGGACTCGACCATGGCGTCGCGGAACACGGCGACGGAACGGGCCATCGAGCCGATCTCGTCGCGCCGCTCGCCCCCAGCGATGTTGACGCCGGTATCGCCGCCGGCCAGCGCTCCCATCACCTCGGACAGGGCATCGATGGGGCGGTAGATGGAACGGGCGATCAAAGTTCCCAGCACCACCAGCAGGGCGACGCCGACCACCATGGTGGCGGTCATGGCGGTGGCGACGTCGCGGCCGATGCGCCAGGCCCGCTCGCCGGCCGCCTTGGCCTCGGCGGTGGCTTCGGCGACAAGGGCGGCCAGCACCGGCTCGATGGCCGCCTGCTGCTCGGGCAGGGTGCGCGAGACCCGGGTCAACTCTTTGACGGCGGTGGCGGCGGCCTCGAAGCCTTCGGCGTAGCTGTCCATGGCCGACTTGATCGCCGCGCGGCCGTCGGCGGGGATGCCCGAGGCCGGCAACGCCTTGGCGAACTCGCGCTGGCGCCGGTCCATCTCGTCGACGTATTTGGATTCGATGCGGGCGAAATAGTCCTTCTCGTGCCGCCGCATCTGCAGCATCAGCACCATCAGGCGCGGCTCGTCGTAGTGGCGCAAAGCGTCCTCGACCGCGTGCACGGCACCGCGCAGGTCGCCCATGAGGCCGTCCTTCTCGGTCAGCCCGACCTCGCGCTGGTTGGCCACCACCAGGGCGAAGGCACCGCCATAGGTGGCCACGGCGGCACGGATTTGCTCGATCTGGCGCGGTTGGTCCTGGTTGCCGGGGGCGACATGGCCGGCCATGGCGTCCAAAGCCGCCAGGATGTCGGCCATGGCTTCCTTGTGGCGGGTGATGTCGGCGGGACGGCGGTAAAGCAGGAATTCCTTCTCGATCGCGCTGACCCGCAATTGAGCGGCGGCCAGGCGTTCCCCCGCGAGGCCCAGTTGGCGGGCGCGGTCGGCGTCGGCGTCGGCGACAGCCTTCCAGCTTTGGCCGGCCCACATGGTCACCGCCAGGATGGTCATGATCACCGCGGCGATGGTCAGCAGCGAGCCAATTTGGACACGGATGGGGAAGCGGGCGAGAAAAACGGACATGGATATGATCCCCCCTGGTCGGCGTTATGCCGTTATTTAAATGGGAAATGCGCAATGGCATCTCCCACATGGACGAGCCCCCCTCCATCCATGGTTGAAGTCAGATTAGATAGATTTTGCCCCAAACGGAAGGCGTATCCGCAGGGCAAGCGGCGGCAGATGGGATTTATGAGTTTACGCCCTGTCCCGGCGCGGTGAAGTGGAAGGTCGATCCCTCGCCTGGGACGGACTCGACCCAGATGGTCCCTCCCCAGCGATGCACCATGCGGCGGCACAAGGCCAGACCGACGCCGTTGCCGGGATAGGAATCGACGGTGTGCAGGCGTTGGAAGATGGCGAAAATCTGGACCCAGTGCTCGCGGGCGATGCCGATGCCGTTATCCGTCACCCGGAAATGCCAAAACCCGCCATTGTCGGGCTCGGCGGTGACGGTGATTTCCGGGGGACGGCCCGGGTGGTGGTATTTCAGCGCGTTCTCGATCAGGTTGGTGAACAGGCTGGACAATTGGTGGGGACTGGTGGCGACCCACGGCAGGGGGCCCGCCTCGACCCGGCCGTCGGTGGCGCTGATCTGCGGCCCCAAATCGGCCAGCACCTGTTGCAACACGACGGCGGCATCGACGGGCGGCGGCGAGGCTTCGGCCCGCGACACTCGGGCATAGGCCAGTAGATCCTGGATCAGTCCCGACATGCGGGTGGCATTGGTGACGATGAAATCGATGAATTCACGCCCCTCCTGGTCCAACTGGCCTTGATAGCGTCGTTCCAGCAATTGCGAGAAGCTGGCGATGTTGCGCAGCGGCGTTTGCAGGTCGTGCGAGGCGATGTAGGCGAATTCCTCCAATTCGGCGTTGGACCGTTCCAGGTTCAGGTTGCTGCGCTGCAATTCGGTGGCCATGGCGACGGTGGCGCCATAGGCTTGGTTCAAGTGGCGGTAGACCGACAACTGGATGGCGGTCAGGATCAGCGCCAGGATGCCGGTCATCAAGGCTTGGCCGTGCCAGGTGCTGAGGTAGTGGCTGCTGCTCAGCGCGACGACCACCGCCAGCGGGAAATGCGGCAGGCCGCGGAAGGCGTAAAGACGGGTCAACTGGTCGATGGCCGAGACGAATTCTCCGTCGGCCCGCATCACCGGCGACTGGTACAAAGGATAAAGGCCAGTGTTGGATTCGTTCAACTGCTCGACCACCTGCGGGCGGCGCAACACCAATTGCGCCTTGTCGCGCAGGCGCAGGGTGACCAATCCCTGGTCGCCGATATCCAGTTGGTCGATCAGCCTTTGCAGCCATTCCAGGTCGATATAGGCGATGACAGCCCCGGCGAAGCGTTGCGTCTGGTCCTGCAACGGCCGGGCCAGGACGATGCCCGCCTTGCCGTTGACCCGGCTGATCAGCACCTCGGACAGCACGAAGTCGCGGCTGGGATCCTGGCTCAGCACCTGGAACCAGTGACGGTCGGCCACGTTCAGCTTCGCCTCGGGGCCAGAGCGGCCCACCCCCAGGACGGAATCGCCGTTGACGTCGATGACGCGGTAGTTCAGCACGGCGTCGAAGCCCCGCAGCGATTGTTCCATGGTGGCGCGGACCAGACCGGGCCGGTGTTCCATGGTTTCGGCGTTCACCAGGGTGGCGAAGGCCCCCAGATCGGCGTGGATGCGCACCAGGGTGTTGTCGATGGTGTGGGTCAGGACGTCGGCCAGGTTGGCGACGGCGCTGTGCGCCTCGCGCTTGGCCGCTTCGTAGGCGTTCCAGCTTTGCAACGCCATCAGCACCAGGATCAGCAACAAGGGGCCGAACAGCAGCACCCGACGAGCGCGGATGCGCAGGCTGGTTCTGGTCAAGTCCAGGGGTGACGGTGACGGCGTCATGGCGGCATGCTCGCTGCCTTTAT
>JAIWOG010000055.1 GCA_020217035.1 Magnetospirillum sp.
CGCCGCTGCACGAGTTCCTGCCCCACAGCGACGCCGAAATCGCCGAGGTGGCCAAGGCCGCCGGCGTCGATGCGGCCACCGTGGCGTCGCGCAATTCGTCGCTGCATGAATCCAACCCCATGCTGGGCCATCGCGGCTGCCGTCTGGGCATCACCTATCCGGAAATCTACGAGATGCAGGCCCGCGCCATCTTCGAGGCGGCGGTGCAGGTGTCGCGTGAAACCGGCCGCACGGTGACGCCCGAAATCATGATCCCGCTGGTCGGCGCCAAGAAGGAACTGGACCTGATGAAGGACGCCATCGACAAGGTGGCGGCCCAAGTGTTCGAGGAAAACGCCTATCAGCTGAAATACATGGTCGGCACCATGATCGAACTGCCGCGTGCCGCCCTGCTGGCGGGCCAGATCGCCGAATCGGCCGAGTTCTTCTCGTTCGGCACCAACGACCTGACCCAGACCACCTTCGGCATGAGCCGCGACGATTCCGGGCCGTTCCTGGAAGTCTACCGCGCCAAGGGCATCTACGACCACGACCCCTTCGCCCAGCTGGACCAGCAGGGCGTCGGCGAACTGGTCAAGATCGCTTCCGAACGCGGCCGCGCCACCCGCGCCGGCCTGAAGCTGGGCATCTGTGGCGAACATGGCGGCGACCCCAGCTCCATCGCCTTCTGCCAGTCGGTGGGCCTGGATTACGTGTCGTGCTCGCCCTATCGCGTGCCCATCGCCCGCCTGGCGGCGGCCCAGGCCGCCTTGGGCGATTCCAAGGGCAGCGGCATGCACTGACGACGCGAAACCCCGGTGGAGACACCGGGGTTTCTTTTTTTTGGGGCGGCGAAGGTTTATCCTGCGCCGCCTTGTTTCCTGCCCGAAAGTGCCGTCATGGACGAAAACCGTCTGACCGAACTGGAAAGCCGCCTGGCCCACCACGAACACATGGCCGAGGAAATGAGCGAAGTGCTGGCCCGCCAGCAAGCCGAGATCGACCATCTGACCCTGATGGTGCGGCGGTTGCTGGACCGGGTGCTGACCATGGAATCCGACGGTGGCCGCTCGCCGGCGGACGACCGTCCGCCGCCGCATTATTGAAGCGGAGCCTGTTCGCACAACCCATAGGTGATCAACACCAGACGCAGGGTGTGGTTGCGTCCTTTCAGGCAGATTTCCCGAGTCAGCAACCGAGCCTCGGCCCGGTCGCCCTGTTCCAGGCGGACCGAGGCCAGCATGGCCCGCAACTTCCATTCGGTGTCGCGGGTGAACAGCGCCGACAGGATGTCGCGGTCGGCCAGGGCGTCGCGCAGCAAGGTCTCGGCGCCGCCCAGGTCGTCGCGGTTGATCAGCACCCGGGCCATCATCATGCGGGCGCGCGGGTCGCGGGGGTAGCGCTGGATCAGGGTCTCGGCCAGGGCATCGGCTTCTTGGTCGGTGCGCGGCAGGATGTCGTTGGGGATCACCTGTACCGCCAGCCGATAGGATTCGAAAGTGCGGCCGACCAGCACGAAGGCCCCCAGGGCGGCGACGGTTCCCAGAACCGTCAGCAGCGCCGCCGGCTTGCAGGCGCGGGGCATTTCCCGATCCGGTGGCCAGCGTCGCAGCATCACCAATCCCAGGGTGGTGCCGATGAAGGCGCCACCGCCATGGGCGGCGGCGTCCACCTGGGAAATGGCGGCCAAGGGGGCCAAGGCCGGCAGCAGGACCACCGCCAGGTTCCATTGCACCATTCGGCGTTCCGGCCCCGCCGGCTGGCGGAAGCTGACGACGAAGGCGGCGGCCAGCAGCGCCATGATGCCACCCGACGCGCCCACCGCCACCATCTCGGGCGGGTTGGCGGCGATCGAGGCCACCGCGCCGATCAAGGCGCCGGCGAAGAACACAGCCAGGAAGCGGGCCATGCCGATACGCGGCTCCAGCAGCCTGCCGGCGAACATCATGGCGAGGACGTTGAGCCCAAGGTGGAAGATGTCGGCATGCAGGAACGGCGCGGTCAGCAGGCGGTGCCATTCGCCGTCATGCAGGACCTGCGGCGCATGCAGGGCCCCCAGCGCCAGCAAGGTCTTGACTGACGGTGCCAGCCACGGGCCCGATGGTTCGATGGCCAGCACATGTTCGGTCACGAACACCCCGGTCAGAACCATCGCCAGGGCCAGGGCGGCGCGTGGAATCGTGTTGACCGAGGGGGCGGGAATCATCGCCCGCCGTCCCTGACCTGACGGCAGAATTGGGCGAAGCGCGGCCCCCACGGGCTGGCGCCGACGCTTCGCATATGGGCGTAATTGGCCAAGGTGTTGCCGACGACGATGCCGTCGCGGTGCTGGCCGATACCGGCGCCGCGCACCACCTCGTAGGCGAATCGCGGCTCGCCGTCGATGTTTTCCAGCCGCGAATGGTGAAATTCGTGGGCCGGGGTGATGCCGGGGCCGCTTTCCAGGCGTGGCCAGGGGAAATCGGCGGTTTCGCGCAGGCGGACATAACCGCGCCCTTGGGGGCGGGCATGCATGACCGCGTCGCCGGGGATCAGCCCCACCATCTGGCGGCGCTGGCCGTTCCAGATGATCGCGCGAGACAGATACATCAGCCCGCCGCATTCGGCGTAGACCGGCATGCCGCCCCGCGCCTTGGCTGCCAGGTCGGCGCGGAAAGACGCATTGGCCTCCAGCGCCTCGGCCTGGGTTTCGGGAAAGCCGCCGCCGATGAACAAGCCGTCCAGGTCGTCAGGCAAGCGGGGATCGGTCAGGGCGTTGACGAACACCAATTGGGCGCCGGACTGACGCAGGGCTTCCAAATCGTCGGCGTAATAGAAGCCGAAGGCCGGATCGCGCACCACGCCGATGCGCAAATCGGCGGCCGGGGCGGGGGGCGCCAAGTGGGGCGACACCTCGACGGGCAGGGTGTCGCGGGCCAGATCCATCACCGCGTCCAGGTCGACGCAGGCGGCCACGTGGTCGCGCAAGGACGCGATGGCGGTCTGGGCCTCGGGGGCTTCGTTGGCCGGAACCAGTCCCAGATGACGTTCCATGATGCGCATGGCCCCGGCCCGCTGCACCGCGCCCAGGACAGGGATGCCGGTATAATGGTCCACCACCTCGCGCAGTTTCTTTTCGTGTCGCGGCCCGCCCACTTTGTTCAGGATCACGCCGGCGATGCGCAGGCGGGTGTCGAATGTGCGATAGCCCAGCAGCAAGGGCGCGATGCCGCGGGTCATCCCCGACGTGTCCACCACCAGCACCACCGGCGCCTCCAGCCAGTGCGCCAGGCTGGCGGTGGAGTTTGACCCTTCCAGGTCGACCCCGTCGAACAGCCCCTTGTTGCCCTCGATCAGGCTGATGTCGGCGTCGCGGCTGGCGCTTTCGAACAATTGAGTGATGTGCTTGGGTGGCTGGGTGTGGAAATCCAGGTTGCGGCACTGCCGCCCGGCGGCAGCGCCCAGCCATTGCGGGTCGATGTAGTCGGGGCCTTTCTTGAACGGCTGCACCACCAATCCCCTGGCCGCCAAGGCGGCGACCAGTCCGACGCTGATGGTGGTCTTGCCCGACGATTTGTGGGCGGCCGAGATCAGCAGGCGGGGGGCGGCGCGGAAGCTCATGCTTGGCCCGGCAATTTGCTTTTGACGCGGTCGCGCCACAGGACCTGGGCGGCGCCTTCCGCCTCGGCGACGCTGGCGGCGCGGCCGGAATAGCGCAGCACCACCGCCATGGTGCCGGCGATGGCAGCCGCCGCCATCTCGTCGGCATCGGCGCCGCTCCACAGGGCTTTCAGGCGCGACAGGTCCAGGCTTTCCTCCTTGTCGCGGGTGCCCGACACCAGGGCCGGCCAATCCTCGGTCCCCGGTTGGCCGTCCTTCAGGAAGAACACCTCGCAGGGCTTTTCCGGCCGGCGTTCCACCTCGCCGCCGTCCCCCTTGAAGGCGGCCATGGCCTGTTCGCCCATCAGCCGCGAGCCTTCCTGGTGCACCGGCAGATAGGGCGGGTGGGTGACGCCGTTGACGGAAAAAGCGGCGTTCAGCGGGTTGACCATGCGGGCCACGGTGTGGATGGGCGAACGCAGGCCCAGAAGCTGGCGCAGCGCCATCACCTTGTGCAGCGCCGGCGACATGTGTTCCAGCGTCATATAGGCGAAGTTGTGGGCGGCCAGGTGGGCGCCGGCCTGGGTGAAGCTTTCCGCCACCGGCACGCCCAGGAAGCGCAGCACCTCGGACGTGTAGACGCGGCCGGCGGTGTGACCCTCGGCGCCGTGCATGAACACCTTGATGCCGTGCTGGGCCAGGCACAGGGCGGCCAGCACGTAATAGGGCAATTGCCGCGACTTGCCGGCATAGGACGCCCAGTCCACGTCCACGGCGGGAAGGTCACCCGGTAGGTCCAGGTGGTCCTTGATGCCCAGGGCCAGGCCGGCGGCTTCCTCGGGCAATTCGGTCTTGACCCTGAGCAGGCACAAGAAGGCGCCCAATTGCGCCTGTTCCACCTGACCTTGCATGATCATGCCCATGGCGGCGCGGGCTTCGTCCAGGCTGAGCGGCCGCGACAGGTTCGGCCCCTTGCCCAGGATGCGGACATATTGGGCGAAGGGATGTTCGGATGGGACGGGCGCGGAATGGGACACGGGACGGGCCTCCTGGTTGGATTTGTTTCCAACATAATACGCTAATATAGCAACGGTCTCGCAAGGGTGGATTGCTATGGAACATATCATGAACATAAGCTAGGATGCGGTCATGGACCACAGCATCACCCATCGTGGCGTCCGGGGCAATCCCGATGGCCGTTTCGAACGTCACAACCGCCAAGCGGTGGATGACGGCTGGGACTTGGGTCAACCAGACGACCTGCCCCCCTTGCGGACCAGCGTGCAGGTGGACGCCAGCCGCTCGATCATCACCCGAAACGATTCCCCCGACGTACCGTTCGACCGGTCCATCAATCCCTATCGCGGCTGCGAGCATGGCTGCGCCTATTGCTTCGCCCGTCCCGGCCATTCCTATCTGGGGCTGTCGGCGGGGCTGGATTTCGAAACCAAGTTGTTCGCCAAGCCCGACGCCGCCAAGCTGTTGGAAAAGGAATTGCGCAAGCCGACCTATCGGCCGGCGCCCATCGCCTTTGGCACCAACACCGACCCCTACCAGCCCATCGAGGACAAGTGGCGGGTGATGCGCCAATGCCTGGAAGTGCTGCGCGATTTCAACCACCCGCTGACCATCGTCACCAAGGGTCACCTGATCACCCGCGACCTGGACATCCTGGCGGCCATGGCCGAACGCCGGCTGGTGCATGTGGGCATCTCGGTGACCACCCTGGACCGCGACCTGTGCCGCAAGTTGGAACCCCGGGCCAGCGTGCCGGCGGCGCGGCTGTCGGCCATGCGGCGGTTGGTCGCCGCCGGGGTGCCGGTCACCGCCATGGTGGCGCCGGTGATCCCGATGATCACCGATCCCGAGCTCGAACGCATCCTGGAAGCGGTGGCCGACGCCGGGGCGAGTGGCGCCGTCTATATCCTGCTGCGCTTGCCGCACGAGGTGAAGGACCTGTTCGCCGATTGGCTGGACCAGCATTTCCCCGACCGTGCCGGCCATGTGCTGTCGCTGTTGCGGCAGCAGCGCGACGGCCGGCTGAACGACCCGCGTTTCGGCGACCGCATGCGCGGCGAAGGTCCCTTTGCCCAGATGCTGTCACAACGTTTCCGCCTGGCCTGCCGCAGGCTGGGATTGAACCAGGACCGCGGCGGGGATTTGGACGTGGGGCAGTTCAGGCCGCCGCCCAAGGCGGGGGACCAGCTTAGTCTGCTTTAGTCAGTTCGCCGCATAACGGGATCTGCAAGTGCTGGCGCAAACGATGCGGGTCAGCTTCTTGCGCTAACAAGACATGCAACTTGGCGAAGGCGGCTTCCATCAGCAACGACATCCTGCCCGGAGAGTGGCATTTCCGCGCCCTAGGCTTAGGCGTGCCCGGCATCCATGGACAGCAGGCTGGGGTCGACGCCCAGCTTGTGGATGGCGGCGTCCCATTTGCGGTCGGGTTCGGTGCCGAACAGCAGGGACGGATCGGCGGGGACGTTCAGCCAGGAATTTTCCTTGATCTCGGCGTCCAACTGGCCGGCGCTCCAACCGGCATAGCCCAGGGCCAGGATGCTTTTTTCCGGGCCGGCGCCCAGCGCGATGGCCCGCAGCACGTCCACGGTGGCGGTCAGCGCGATGCCGTCTTGGACGCGCATGGAGGAATCGTGCATGTAGTCGTCGGAATGCAGCACGAAGCCGCGCCCACCTTCCACCGGGCCGCCGGTGTGGACGCGGATGGTCTCGCATTCTGGCCCCATCTCGATGCCCAGTTGTTCCAGCAATTCACGGAAGGTCAGGCCGTCGAACGGGCGGTTGACCACCAGTCCCATGGCGCCTTCCGCCGAATGGGCGCACAAATAGACCACCGTCCGCGCGAATCGGGGGTCCTTCATCTGCGGCATGGCGATCAGGAATTGTCCGGCCAGATAGCCTTGGGATTTCTGCATGGTCATGTCACCACAGATAGGCCGGAACCGTCTTTCGCGCAACCCTGCTCGCGATCACCATGACCGGGTGTTAAGTTGACAACCCGCCCCACTGTTTGCTTGGCTGCCCGCCATCTTGGGCAAGGATGAGATCATGAAGCGCCTGTTGCTGGCCCTGTTGGCTTTCTTGTTGGTGTCGTACCAGGCTGACGCCGCCGAGACCGGGGCGTCGTCCTGGGCCGAGAACGAGGCCGGGAAGGTGCGGCTGGTGGCCGCCACCACCGCCACCGGCAAGGCCGCCAGCATCCGCCTGGGGCTGCATTTCCAATTGCTGCCAGGCTGGAAGATCTATTGGCGCACGCCAGGCGACGCCGGCTATCCGCCCAAGATCGACTGGACGGGATCGCGGAATTTCGGCCAGGCCGACATCCTGTGGCCGGCGCCCAAGCGTTTCGTCCTGGCCGGCCTTCAGAACCACGGCTATGCCGGCGAAGTGGTGCTGCCGGTGGACGTCACCCTGCCGCAGCCGCATCAGGCGGTCATCGCCAAGGCCGAGTTGGACTACCTGGCCTGTTCGCAGATTTGCGTTCCCATGCAGGCGTCCTTGTCCTTGACCTTGCCGGCGGGACCGGCCCAGCCCAGCGACTTCGCCCATTTGATCAGCCGTCACGCCGCCCAGGTGCCGGGGCCGGGCGACCGCCACGGCCTGACGGTCGAAACGGTCGAGGCGGTGGGCCAGGGCGAGCAGTCGCTGTTGCGGGTGACGGTTTCGGCGCAATCGCCCTTCGACCATCCCGACCTGTTCGTGGAGCCGGCGGAAACCGCTAATTTCGACGCCCCCAAGGTTCTGTTGTCCGCTGATCGGACGCGGCTTGTGCTGGAAGCCAAGGTGGTGCCCGGCACCCTGACCCGGCCGTTGCTCGACGGGCCGCTGACCATCACCCTGGTGGACGGCGTAAGGGCGCTGGAACAGGTCGTCACCCCGGTTGCCGGCAATGCCGCTGGCGTCGCCCTGGACCAGGGCGCAAGCCCGCTGTGGGGCATGCTGGGCATCGCCCTGCTGGGAGGGTTGATCCTGAACCTGATGCCCTGCGTGCTGCCGGTGCTGTCCATCAAGGTTCTGGGCGCCCTGGGCCATGGCGGCGGCGAGTTGCGGCATATCCGCGCCGCCTTCCTGGCCTCGGCTGCCGGCATCGTCGCCTCGTTCCTGGCCCTGGCGGCGGCGGCCGTCGCGGTCAAGGCGGCGGGCGCCGCCGTGGGCTGGGGCATCCAGTTCCAGCAGCCGTGGTTCCTGGCGGCGATGATCGCCCTGTTGCTGGGCTTCGCCCTGAATTTGTGGGGCGTTTTCGAAATCCGGCTGCCGTCTGCCTTGATGAACGTGGGCGGCGGCATCGCCCATCACACGCTGTTGGGGCATTTTCTGTCCGGCGCCTTCGCCACCCTGCTGGCGACGCCGTGTTCGGCGCCCTTCCTGGGCACCGCCATCGGTTTCGCCCTGGCCCGCGGCCCGGGCGAGATCGTCGCCATCTTCGCCGCCCTGGGCTTGGGCATGGCCGTGCCCTACTTGCTGGTGGCGGCGTGGCCCAAGGCGGCGCAGGCCCTGCCCAAGCCCGGCGCCTGGATGGTGCGGGTACGCCAGGTCATGGGCTTGGCCCTGGCCGGCACCGCCTTGTGGCTGGGCCTGATTCTGGGTGGCCAACTGGGCCTGCTGGGTGACGACGACGCGGCCTCGGCCCAGGGCGGCGTCGCTTGGGCGGCGTTCGACCGGGCGGCGCTGGAGTCCCAGGTGGCGGCGGGCAAGGTGGTGTTGGTGGACGTGACCGCCGATTGGTGCATCACCTGCAAGGTCAACAAGGCGGCGGTGCTTGACCGCGATCCGGTGGCGGCGCTGCTGAGGGGGGGCACGGTGGTGCCCATGCGGGCCGACTGGACCAACCCCGACGATGGCATCGCCAGCTATCTGGCGTCGTTCGGCCGCTATGGCATTCCATTCAACGCGGTTTACGGCCCCAAGGCGCCGCACGGCATCGCGCTTCCCGAATTGCTGAGCGCCGACGAGGTTCTGGCCGCCATCCGGCAGGCGGGGGGGCAAAACTAGCCCTACAAAATGGCCCGTGCCGGGCTGCTCAATCGCCGCTCGGGCTGATCGCATCTCAGCGCTTAGAAAACCGTGCTGATCAGGTAGGCCGTGTAGCCCCCGTAACACGCCAGCAGCACCGCGCCTTCGATCCGGTTGACACGTGCAGGCCCCCGGAACCCGTAGCCGAGCACGAACAACGACAAGGTCAGCGCCGCCATCACCATGATGTCGCGGTAGAAGACCTCGGGGCCGACCTCCATCGGACTGATCATCCCGGCGATGCCGACCACCGCCAGCGTGTTGAACAGATTGGAACCCAGCACGTTGCCCAAGGCGATGTCGTGTTCCCCCTTGCGGGTGGCGATGATCGACGAGGCGAGTTCCGGCAGCGAGGTGCCCACCGCGACGATGGTCAGGCCGATGATCAAGTCGCTGACACCGAATCCGTGGGCGATTTCCACCGCGCCCCAGACCAGGATGCGGGAACTGACGATCAACAGCCCCAGCCCCACCACCAGCCAGAAAACCGCACGGCGGACCGGCATGGGGTGGACCTCCATCTCGTGCTCGATCTCGCTGCCCAGCGCGTCTTCTTTCTTGCGCATCCCCTGCCGGATGGTCCAGGCCATCAGGCCGCCGAATACGGCGAGCAGGACGATGGCGTCGAGCCTGGTGACCGTGCCGTCCCAAAGCTGCCACGCCGCCAAGGCGGTCACCCCCGTCAGGATGGGCAATTCCTTGCGCAGCACCTGCGAATGGACGGCGATGGGGCTGATCAAGGCTGTCAGCCCCAGGATCAGGGCGATGTTGGTGATGTTCGAGCCATAGGCGTTGCCCAGGGCGATGCCGGGGTTGCCTTGCGAGGCGGCCAAGGCCGAGACCACCATCTCGGGCGCCGAGGTGCCGAACCCGACGATCACCATGCCGATCAGCAGCGGCGCCATGCCGAAATGGCGGGCGGTGGCGGCCGCGCCTTCGACGAAACGGTCCGCGCTCCAGACCAGCAATGCCAAGCCAAGAATTACAGCGATGAAGGCCAGTGTCATACGGATAATCCCCCTCGTCACCGCCCGGCCGAGGATGATCCCGCGCGTCGCCGGATCACGGCCTGGGCGGGCGAATATCGGTTCCAGGCACCGCGTCGTCAAGGGGAGACGGGTGTTTTTGCCGGACCAGTGCCGCCGCCAGCCTATCGGGGGAAATCCAGGTTAATTCCGTCGAGCCTTCAGGCGTGATCGGGCTTCGGCCAGTTCGCGGCCCATCTTCCTGATATCGTGCAACAGGGTCTCCAGCACCAGGATCACCAGATCGGGGGTGCGGTTCAGTTGCGACTTCAGCGCCGCCTTGGGCAGGACCAGGCAGACGGTGTCTTCCGACGCCTCGGCCGAGGCCATGCGCGGTTCGTCGTCGATCAGCGCCATTTCGCCGAACACGCCGCTTTCCTGGACCT
>JAIWOG010000056.1 GCA_020217035.1 Magnetospirillum sp.
CGCCCAGCACCACCTTGTTGTCGTTGACCATCTTGTAGATGGCCACACGGCCGGTTTCGATCACATAGGCTTCGTCGCCCACGTCGCCTTCCAGGAAAATGGTCTCGCCGGCCTTGAAGCGGCGGCGCGACGACCGTTCGCCGCCGCTCTTGGCGGCCTGTGCCCCTTGGGCCATGGCCTTGCGCACCGTGGGCTGGGCGATTCCCGGCGGGATCTCGACCAGCGGCTTGGGCTTGGGCAGCGGCGGCGCCTTGCGGCGGTTGTGGCCATCCGGCGGTGGGCGGTCCATGGTGCGGCGGCACGGGCCGACGAAAGGACCGGCCTCGACGAAGGGGCGGGGGTTCAGCAACACGTTGCGCACGCGGCGGAACAGCGATTCCGCCGACACCGGCTTGGCCAGGAACTCGTTGATGCCGGAATTGCGGGCCAGCATCACCGTGTCCATGTCGGCGGCCCCCGACACCATGATGATGGGGATGTCGCGGCAGTGGGGCACCTCGCCCGAACGCACCAGCCGGGTGAAGGCGATGCCGTCCATGGGCTGCATGTCGTAATCGGCCAGCACCAGGTCGACCTTGCGATCCTGCATGATCTGGATGCCCTCGGGGGCGTCGGACGCCTCGACCACCTGACGGGCGCCAAAGGAATTCAGCGCCGACTTGATGAACGAGCGGGCGTAACGGCTGTCATCGATGATCAGCACGACCACGGTGCTGAGGTCGATGTCGACAATCATGTCAAAGGTCCTTGTGCCTCAAAGGCATGAATGAAGCGGATGGGTCTTTCTAGCCGTAAACAAGTTTCGTTCCAAGGGGCGTCGACCTGATGTGCCTTCGGCTTGACGGTCATCAACGCGCGGGTCTATGACCGTTGCCGAAAATCAGCCTCCTTCGAAGGATGGTGAACGATGATGGAAGGGCCAAACCGGGCCGGGCAGTCAAAGCCCATGATCCCGCCGTTTTCTCCGGTTCTGCTGCTGGGTCTGGCATTGCGGCCGGTGCGTCCGGCACTGTTGCAGCCGGTGTTCGACCACCTGCTGAAAGTGGTGCGCAGCCGCCATCCGGACATCCTGGAACGACTGGAGGTCTATGGCGAAAGGAGTGTGTGCATCGATCCCATCGACCTGCCCTTCGCCCTGATCCTGGAACCCGACCCGACCAACCCGCGCCTGACGGTGCGCCGCTTCGTCGATTCCGACGAAGTCCACGCCACCATCCGTGGGCCGTTGGAGACCCTGATCGCCCTGGCCGAGGGGCGCATGGACGGCGATGCCTTGTTCTTTTCCCGCCAGTTGGTGGTGGAAGGCGATACCGAGGTGGTGGTGGCCCTTAGAAACGCCATCGACGGCGCCGGCATCGACCTGGTGGCCGATTTGACCGCCGCCTTGGGTCCGTTGGCGCAACCGGCGCGCCGCGCCGCCGGCGCGGTGATGGATCTGGTGTCGTCGTTGCGTGGCAGCGTGGAAACCGTGCGCCAATCCTTCATCGCCCCAGCCCTGCAGGGGGCGGCGTCGCGCGACGCCCGCCTGGCCGAGTTGGAGGCCGAGGTCAAGGCCCTGCGCAAGGCAACGCGGCGCGGGGGGGTGGCATGATCCGTCCCGAGCTGATTTGCCCCGCCGGCACCCCGGCGGCGTTGAAAAGCGCCGTCGATTCCGGCGCCGATTGTGTCTATGTGGGTTTCCGTGACGAAACCAACGCCCGCAACTTCCCCGGCCTGAACTTCAGCCGCAAGGAACTGGAGGAAGGCATCGCCTACGCCCATGCCCGGGGCGCCAAGGTGCTGGTGGCCATCAACACCTTTCCCCGCGCCGGACATCCGCAATTGTGGCAGGCGGCGGTGGACGATTCCGCCCGGCTGGGCGCCGACGCGGTCATCCTGGCCGATATCGGCCTGATCGACTATGCGGCACGCACCCATCCTGAGCTGCGCCTGCATTTGTCGGTGCAGGCGGCGGCGTCCAACCCCCAGGCCATCGCCTTCTACGCCGAACGTTTCGGGGTCAAGCGGGTGGTGTTGCCGCGCGTGCTGACGGTGCCGGAAATCGCCGCCATCAACCGGGCCGTCGCCCCGGTGGAAACCGAAGTCTTCGTCTTCGGCGGATTGTGCGTGATGGCCGAAGGCCGCTGCGCCCTGTCGTCCTATGCCACCGGCCAGTCGCCCAACATGAACGGCGTGTGCTCGCCCGCCAGCCATGTGCGCTATGTGGAAAGCGGACGCGGCATCACCTCGCAACTGGCGGGCTTCACCATCAATCAGTTCGGCCTGAACGAGCCGGCGGGCTATCCCACGCTGTGCAAGGGCCGGTTCAACGCGGCCGGCAAGACCAGCTATCTGTTCGAGGAACCGACCTCGCTCAACACCCTGGCCATGCTGCCCGATCTGATCAATGCCGGCGTCGCCGCCTTCAAGATCGAAGGCCGCCAGCGCGGCCGCGCCTATGTGGCCGCCGTGGTCCAGGCGTTTCGCCAAAGCGTCGACGCGGTGATGGCCGGCCGTCCGTTGCCCGACATCAACCTGGACAGCATCACCGAGGGCGGCCGGCAGACCACCGGCGCCTATGAGAAGGCTTGGCGATGACCAAACACGATCCGCTTTCGCCGGTGCGCCTGACCCTGGGGCCGGTTCTGTTCAACTGGCGGCCCGAGAAACTGCGCGACTTCTATTTCCGCATGGCCGACGAAGCGGACGTGGACAGCGTCTGCGTGGGCGAGGTTGTGTGTTCAAAGCGCACGCCGTTCTTCGCCCCCTTCGTCGCCGAAGTGGTGGACCGCCTGCACGCGGCCGGCAAGGAAGTGGTGCTGTCGTCGCTGGCCTTGATCATGACCGAGCGCGAGGCGGCACAGGCCCGCGAACTGGCCCAGATGGACGGCGTTCTGGTGGAAGCCAACGACGTCTCGGTGGCGTCGATGATGGCCGGGCGACCCTTCGTCGCCGGGCCGTTGCTCAACATCTACAACGAAGGCACCCTGGCCTATTTGCGCGATTTGGGCGCGGTGCGGGCCTGCCTGCCGGCCGAGTTGCCCGGCCCGGTCATCGGCACCTTGGCCAAGACCGGCGGCGTCGAGATCGAGGTCCAGTGCTTCGGCCGCCTGCCCCTGGCCATCTCGGCGCGGTGCTATCACGCCCGCTCGCGCAACCTGGCCAAGGATGGCTGCCAGTACGTCTGCGCCGAGGACCCCGACGGCATGGACGTGGACACCCTGGACGACGAAGCCTTCCTGGCGGTCAACGGCACCCAGACCATGTCCTACCATTACCTGGGCCTGCTGGCCGAACTGGGCGCCTTGCGCGGCCTGGGCGTCAACCGTTTCCGCCTGTGGCCGCACAATGTGGACATGGTGGCGGTGGCGGGACTGTTGCGGTCCGTCGCCGATGGCTTGGTCGAGCCCGAGGATGCTGCCCTTCGCCTGTCTGAGTTGTGCCCCAAGGCCGAATTCGCCAATGGCTACTTCCATGGCCGCGAAGGCCACCGGCTGATCGAGGCCGATGCCTGACACCCCTCTTGTTCGCGCGGCCTCGCCCCGGCATAATCTGGCCGGGGGTCGGTGCGTGGACGCACCAGCAGGGGCTAGTTCGGGGTAAGGGTATGGCTGAGGAAGTCAAGACCGGCAAGGCGGTTGGCGCTGATGGCGTGATCAGTTTCGAGCACAAGTTCTTCAGCTCGTTCGACGACCTTTATTTCCGCCTGACCGACACCGACGAACCGGTCGCCGTGCTGAAGCTGGCGACCAACGAAGCCATCCTGGGCTTCGAGGGCATCAAGCGTGAATTCATGCTGAAACCCGACAGCCATGACGCCAAGATGCTGAACCAGGTGGCGGAAGGTCTGAAATACGTCCGGGGCCTGCGCCCCGGCGAGCCGTTGCCCAAGGAGGTCACCACCCGCGAGGCGTCGTGGGACCCCACCGAACGCCATCGCCGCATCGCGCGGCAGCGTCTGACCATGCAGTTGGTGACTTGGCTGACCGGCAACGAACACATCTTCACCTCGGCCGAGGAACTGGCCCAGGTGGCGGAAGACCCGCAGGTCAAGAAGAACATCCAACTGGCCTTCGCCGAGGCCGCCGAGGCCCTGGGCCTGGGCCGCGACCGCCGCGAGGAGGTGGTGCAGTACATCGAGACCCTGGCCAAGGAACTGGCCTATATCGAGTGCGAGCGCGACGTCTTCGCCGAGATTTGCAAGATCGACGAGAAGGTGCAGGCGCTGCGCCGCATCTATTCCGCCGACCGTTCGATGATCGAGACCACCGACCAGGTGGCGCGTCTGTCACAGCGGGCGTTGAAGGTGTTCCGCGATTTCTTCGAACAGGTGGACGCCCAGACCGGCGAAATCCTGGCCATGCTGAAGAACATCGACAACCAGATCGAATATATCCGTTCCGTTCGTGACGAAGTGCACCGCCGGCAATTGCCGTGGGAAGACTACATCCCCATCTGGAAGCAGCTTTACACCGTGCGCTCGGACGAGAACACCAACCGCATCCGCGACCTGTACCAGTTCCTGGCGCCGCGTTTCATGCAGGTCAACGAATGGGTTCTGGTGACCAAGCGCGGTTTCGACACGGCCAAGAAAAAGCCCATCGGCGGGGTGTTGCGCTGGTAAGGACATTGATACCAAAACCCGGTGAGCGGAACTCATCGGGATTTGGTTAGGCCCAAGGGGCCGCGCGGCTTATGCCGCGGGAGGCAAGGGTTTCGGTGAAACCCGCCCGCCGATTGAGGGCTTCGGTGATCGGTTCCGATCACCGAGACATGGGATCAGCCCTCGCCGCCGCAATAGCGCTCCACCTCGTCCAGCAGCTTGCGCACCGAGATGGGCTTGGTGATCACTTGGTTGAAGCCTTCCGACAAGAAGCCGTTGACCGATTCCGGGTCGGCGAAGGCGGTCACCGCCAGCACCGGGAGCGTGCTGGTGCGCGGGTCCTGGCGCAGATCCTTCAGCAGGTCGACGCCGGACCGTTTCGGCAGTTGGATGTCCATCAGCACCACCTGGGCACCGGCCGCCAGTTCCACCAGGTTCTCCCCGTCAGAGGATTTCACCGTGGTGTAGCCGGCGATGGACAGCGCCTGGTCCAGCAGCTTCATGTTCATCGGGTTGTCTTCGACGATGACAATTATGCCGCTCATGCCTCTCCCCCTTTGGCCGCGGACCGGCTGTCATAGCTGGACGCGAAGGCGCTGAAATCCGCCACCGGCATGGGACGGCCAATCATGTAGCCCTGGATTTCGTCACATCCGTGATGCAGCAGCAGCGACGCCTGCGCTTCGGTTTCCACGCCCTCGGCGATGGTTTTCAGGTTCAACGAATGGGCCAAGGAAATGATGGCCGTGGCGATGGTGCGCCCGTCCTCGTCATGGTCCAGGTCGCGCACGAAGGCGCGGTCGATCTTGACCGTGTCCACCGGGAAACGCTTCAGATAGGCCAGGCTGGAATAGCCGGTGCCGAAATCGTCGATGGACAAGGTCACGCCCAAATCGTTCAATTGATGCAGCACCTTGAGGGTGCTTTCGCCGTCCGCCATCAGCATGCTTTCGGTGAGTTCCAGGTCCAGAAGGTCGGCGCGGATGCCGCTGGCGCGGATGATCTCGGCCACCGTGCCGGCCAGGTCGGCCTCGCGGAACTGGCGGCCGGAAATGTTGACGCCCATGCGCAGTTGCCCCAGCGGCGTGCCGTGCCAGGCTTTCAACTGGCGGCAAGCCTGTTCCAGCACCCAACGGCCCAGGGGGACGATCAGGCCGGTTTCCTCGGCCACCGGGATGAACTTGTCGGGCGCGATGGTGCCCAGTTCGGGGTGGCGCCAGCGGATCAGCGCCTCGCAGCCGACCAGGCGGTAATCGGCCAGCCGCACCTGGGGTTGGTAGAACAGTTCGAACTGGCCGGCCTTCAACGCCTCTTTCAGCGACCGTTCCAGGGTCAGGCGTTCGGACACCGCATAGGACATGGCGGTGTCGAAATAGCCCAGGCGCTGGTCTTCGCGCTTCTTCACCTGGTGCAGCGCCATCTCGGCGTTACGCAGCAGGTCCAAGGGCTCGTCGCCGTCGCGCGGGAACACCGAGACGCCGATGTCCACCGGCAGTGCCAGGTCGGCGCCGCTGACCGCCATGGGGCGGTTCAGCAGTTCCAGGACCTGTTCGACCCCGGCGGTGACCCCGGTCAGGTCGCGCAGGCCGGGCAGCACCACGGCGAACTCGTCGCCGGCCAGACGGGCGGCGGTGCCGTTGTGGATGGCCACCCATTGCGCCAGCCGCCGCGCGGTTTCCCGCAGCACGCCGTTGCCGACGTCGTGGCCCAGGGAATCGTTGACCATGGTGAAGCCGGCCAGGTCGATGGTCATCACCGCCACGTGCTGACCGGTGCCGCGGGCGGCGGCGATGGTCTGGCCCAGGCGTTCGCACAACAGGGTACGGTTGGGCAAATCGGTCAGCGAATCATGGTTGGCCAGATAGGCCACGCGTTGCGCCAGTTCCTTGTTTTCCGTCAGGTCGCGGATGGTGCCGGTGAACAACCGGCGCTTGTCCAGGCGCAGTTCCGACACCGACAGGTGAACGGGGAACAGGCTGCCGTCCTTGCGTCGGGCCATCACCTCGCGGCCCTTGCCGATCAGGTTGCCGCCCTGTCCGGCCATGTAGGTCTTGATGTAGCCGTCGTGGCGGCCGGCATCGGGTTCGGGCATCAACATCGAGACATTGGCGCCGATCAGTTCCGACAACGGATAGCCGAAGATGCGTTCCACCGACAGGTTGGCCGACACGATCAGCCCTTCCTCGTCGATGGTGACGATGCCGTCCAGCACGGTGTCCATGATGGCGCGGATGCGATGTTCGCGGGCCGCCACCGCCCGCATGGCCGCCGTCACCTCGGTGGTGTCGCGGCCCACCAGCAGGGCGGCGGTGTGGCCTTCGCGCTTCAGCGGCACGGCGTTGATTTCCACGTCGCGGACCCGTCCGGCGAAGGTCGTCACCTTGATGGGGACCGGGTGGTCCTCTTCGTAAAGGGCTTCGATGCCCATGTCGAACAGGCCCCGGTAATCGGGATGGATGAAGTCGACGAAGGGCTTGCCTTCGCACGCGCTGGCGGCCGGTGCCCGCAACAGGCCCAGTCCGGCGGCGTTGATGCGCTCGATGGTGCCGTCGACGCAGACGCAGATCAGGTCGGGCGACAATTCCACCAGGTCGCGATAGGACGACTGGTCCTTCAACAGCGCCGATTCCAGCATGGAGACGTCGGTGATGCGGTCCAGCATCTTCAGGATCTGCGATCCCGAATTCAGGATGGTTTCGGCGTATTCGCGGTAGCCGGCGGGGTTGAGCGGCCCAAGCATTTCGGTGGCGATCATCTCGGCGAAGCCGATGACGTCGTTCAAGGGGGTGCGGATGTCGCGGCTCATGCGGCCCATGAACTCGGTCTTCGACCGGTTGGCCAACTCGGCCTCTTCCTTGGCCGCTTCCAAGTTGGTCGCCGCCGCCCGGTCGCCGGTGATGTCACGGGTGAAGATGGCGCAACGGCGGGCTTGGCCCTCGGTGCCGACCGCCAGGAAGCGGTGGGTGAACCAGCGTGGCCCGTCATTGTCCTCGGACTGGATGGTCCGGCCGGAACGCAGCGCCTTTTCGAAGAAGGTGCGGCGCAAATCGGCCAGGCTGGGCGGCATCAGCGAGAAGGCGTCGATCCCTTCCAGTTCGTCGGAACGCTTGCCGAAGGCTTCCGCCGCCTGGGTGTTGACGGTGATGAAATGGCCGTCTTCGTCCAGCAGCATGGCTATGTCGTGGCTGGCGTCCAACAGCGCCTGGGCCGTCTGGTGCGACAATTCCAAGGCGGTGCGCGATTGCTGGCGTTCGATGGCGTGGCGGATGACACGTGGCAGCATGTCCAGGCCGGCCAGCGACTTGACCACGTAATCCTGGGCGCCGGCGCGGATGGCATCCTGGGCGACCCGTTCGTCGTCCAGGCCGGTCAGCACCACCAGGGCCTTGTCGGGGGCCACCTGCTTCAAACGCAGCACCGAGGTCAGGCCGGCAGCGTCGGGCAGGCCAAGGTCGGCCAGGATGCAATCGTAATCGTTGGCTTGCGCCAAGGCGACGCCATCGGCCAGGGTGCCGCTGCAATCAGCCTTCCAGCCGGCCATGGCCTCAGCGAGCTTGATCTCGATGAGCCTTTGGTCGCCTGGATTGTCCTCGATCACGAGGAGCTTTCGTGAGGGGCCGCCGCTAGTCATGGTTCGATGAAGATGACCTATCGGCGGCAGCTTGTAAACGTACTGAAAACAATCTGTGGCATCAGATCAGCAGCCCGACCACCGCCCCGGTCAGGCACGACGCCAAGGTGCCGGAGATGATGGAACGCCCGCCCAAAGCGACCACCTCGGCCCGGCGTTCCGGGGCCATGGCCGATAGTCCGGCGATCATGATGCCCAGCGAACCGAAATTGGCGAAGCCGCATAGTCCGTAAGTCATGATGACGCGCGAGCGTTCCGACAGCGCCCCGGCCGGCAAGCGTGCCAGATCCACATAGGCCAGCAATTCGTTCAGCACCGTCTTGGTGCCCATCAGGGCGCCGGCGGCCACCATCTCCGAGGCCGGCACCCCCATCAGCCACACCACCGGGGCCATGACCCACCCCAGCAAGCGTTGCAGGGTCAAGGGCGCCCCCCAAAGATCGGGCAGCAACCCCAGCAGACCGTTGGCCAGCGCCACCAGGGCGACCAGCACGATCAGCATGGCGACGATGTTGATGAGCAGTTGGACGCCGTCGGCGGTGCCCTTGACCACCGCGTCCATGGTGCCGGAATAGGCGTCGGGCATGGCTTGTCCGCCGCCGGTGCGGCTGTCGTCGGGGACCATGACCTTGGCCACCATGATGGCGGCGGGCACGCTGATCAGCGACGCGGTCAGCAGGTGGCCGACGGGGTCGGGGATCACCCCGGTCAAAAAGGTGGCGTAAAGCACCATCATGGTGCCGGCGATGGTGGCCATGCCGCCGGTCATCACCACGAACAACTCGCCGCGCGACAGCTTGGCCATGTAGGGACGGATCAGCAGGGGGGCTTCCACCATGCCGACGAAGGCGTTGGCCGCCGACGACACGCCGACGGCACCGCCCAATCCCATGGTGCGCTCCAGCAGGGCCGAGAAAGCGCGGACCACCAGCGGCAGGACGCGCCAGTGATAAAGGATGGCCGAAAGGGCGCTCATCAGCAGCACCAGCGGCAGCGCCTGGAAGGCCAGGACGAAGCCGGCGGCGGGGTCGGTCATGGCGAACGGCGCCTTGCCGCCGCCCACATAACCGAAGACGAAGGCGGTGCCAGCCTGGGTGGCCGATTGCACGGCGCCCACCACCTGGTTCAGGGCCAGGAACAGGGATTGCGAGGCGGGGAACTTCAGCAGCAGGGCGGCGACGGCGAATTGGATGAGCAAGCCCGCCAACACCACCCGCCAGGACAATCGCCGACGGTTTTCCGAAAGCAGCCAGGCGATGGCCACCAAACCGACGATGCCGGCCACGCCTTGCAGCACGGCCATGATCAGGCCTTGGGCTGCTTGGCCAGCCATTCCATGACGGTGGGGACCATGGACTTGCAGGTCAGCGCGAAGGACGTCATCAGCTTGTCCTTCTCCTGGCTCATGTGCAGAAGGTTGTCCACCACCTTGCGCAAGATGTCCTTGCCCAGGTTGGGGTGGCCCAGGACCATGGGCGCCTTGGCGCCGAAGGCCGATTTCAGCGAGGTGACCAGCACCTCGGCCTTGTCGATGTTCAGGCGCTGGATTTCTTCCAGGTTCTCGGCGGCGATGTAGCACAGCACGTCGCCATAGACCTTGGCGCTGGCCTTGTCGAGCGCGGCGACGACGTTGAAGAACGACGGTTCGCGGGCGAAGAAGTCCCAGGCGTGGTCGCCCAGCAGCTTGCGGTAGAATTCGTACATGTCGCGGTTCCACACCGCGACGCCGGCGATGGCCTGGGGCTGGTTCAGCAGGATGTCGACGAAGTCCGGTCCGGCGGCGGCCT
>JAIWOG010000057.1 GCA_020217035.1 Magnetospirillum sp.
TGACCTTGGTCAGCGTCTCGGGGGTGAACTTGCCCACGGTGGCCACCGCTTCCGGGGTGCGCAGCGCCAGCACGTCTTCCTCGATGGCCATCACCTGCTGGTAATGCAGGTGGGCGCGATAGGCTTCCAGCAGCGGCAATTGCCAGCCGAACGCGATATAGCGCATCAGCTCGCGCACCTTGCGTTCTTCGATGGGGTCGGTGGCCATGCGGGTGACCTCGACCTGCTCGGTCTTCTTGATCAGGCCGAACAGCGCCTTCTTGGTCACCGTCTCGGTGATCGTCTGCTCGACCTTTTCCTGCTCGAACACCTTCTTGGCGCAGGTGCGGACCAGCAATTGCTGGATCTGGTTCAAGGACACGTTGCAGACCAGCATCTGGTCGTCGTCGCGCACCGGGCCGCCGGCCTTGGCCAGGACGATGTCGTCGCATTGGTCGCGGTTGGCCTGGAACACGGCGATGAAGTGTTCAAGGGGCTGGGGATGGGCGATCAAATCCTGATAGGACAAGCCGGCATCCACCAGGTTGGCCTGCTGCAAGCGGGCCAGCACCCTTTTCAGGCCGTCGATGATGGCCTTTTTGGTCGTGCCGTCGATATCGACCGGCGGCGGCAGAGTGATGGCAGTCATGCGTTGAGAAACCCTGGATAATACCGTCCCCTGGCAATGGTTTACCCCTTCCCAGGCGCTCAGGCAACCTTACCTTGGCATTCATCCTTCAGAAGGACCCAGGTCAGTTCGTGCTTGTTGTGGAACAGGTGCAGGACCCGCGATCCTGGAATGGCGGCGAAGGCTTGGGCGGTGGCGTGGTCGGTGTCGCCTTGGAACTTGATGGTGCAGACGAAATTCGCCACCTGGCCCTTGTCCAGCCAGGTGCGCACCAGGCGCAGAAGGCGTTCGGGATAGCAGATGATGTCGGAAAACAGCCAGTCCACCGGCCCCACCGAGGCGGGGTCCAGGCCGAAGGCGCTTTCCTGGCGGATGGAGACGCCCGGCATGGCCGCCACCTTGGGGTCCAGCGGCGCCTTGTCCACGGCGGTGACCTTGGCCCCCAGATTGGCCAGCACCCAGGTCCAGCCGCCGGGACAGGCGCCCAGATCCAGGCAGGTTTCGCCGGGGCCGGGGGCGCGGCCCAGCACGGTGAAAGCGTCCCACAATTTCAAATAGGCGCGGCTGGGCGGTCCGACCCGGTCCTCGACCAGATGGCATTCGCCGTTGGGAAACGGCGACGAACAGTGCGGCGCGGCCAACAACGTTCCTTCGTCGGCCCAAGTGAACGATCCCAAGGGCGCGGTGGGGGCGGCTTGCCCAAAGCTTAGCGGCTTGGCCGACACCTTGGGCAGTTTCTCGACCAAAAGCGCCGTGCGGCGGTGCAGGCCGGGGGCATAGGGCCACCAGTTGCGCTGGATGGCCTTCAACGCCTTGGCGCCTTCGCCGATGGAGGCGACGGGGATGCGTCGGACATCGTGCCAGACGTTCTGAGCCCAGGCGCAAGCCCGCGCCGGACCCGAGGCCAGCAGCAGACGGCCGTGTTCCAGGACGACGCTGTCGCCCAGTTCGTGGCGCAGTTCCGCCTCGAAGCCCTCGGGGGCCAGGTATCCGGTCCAGCCGGTGGAAAAATCGGATGCTTCGTTCATGGGCGGCTTCATAGCATAAGCCGCACGTCCAGACCATGATGGGGCAAATCATGGTCTGGCTTCTTTATGCCCCTCGCCGGGCGCAACCGATGGTTTGCTTGGCCGCGGCCTCATGGCCGCAGGCGTGCGCAGCGCACTGGCAGGGCCCTATTTGCCGGCTTGCGCCAAGTTGGCTTCCATTTGCGCCAGATAGCGCGACACGATGCGGTCGAACTCGCCGCTGGCCTTCAGCTTGGCCAGGCCGGCGTCGATGTTGCCAAGGTTCATTTCCTTGGGCACCCGGGCCGGCACCGTCAACTTGGGGGTGATGGTGTACCCGGCCAAGGCCAGGGATTGCTTGGCCACCTCGTACTCGATGCCGCCCCATGTTTCGGGGATGACGTAGGGCGGCACCGACCGCGGCACCCCCACCGACAAGTCCTTGGCGCCAACGTTGGCCGCCATCAGCGTCGCCGACAGGGCGACCATCAGGCCGATTCGTCCCGTCAATCCCATCCGAAGCTTCCCCCGATACCCTTGCCCGCCACCATAGGGGGGACGGTCCGTGCGTGGAAGCGGCGCATTGGTTTTAGTCTTGGGGATTTTCGCGCCGGCGATGCTGGGTCTGCGCCACTTCGTCCAGGAAAGTCTGTTCCTTGCGGTCCATTTCTTCCCGCTCGCGGCGTTCGCGGTTGGCCTGGGTGACTTCGTAGGTCTTCTGGGTGCGGAAGGCTTCGGCCAGTTCGTCGCGGGCGATCTCGATCTGCTGACGGATGGTGGCCAGGCGGTTGAACAGCATCTGGCGCTGGTCCATCCAGGCGCGGTGATAGGCGCCATAGATGAAGCCCACCCCGGTGGCGTCGCTGGCGGCTAGCTCCTGTTCCTTGCGCAACTGCACTTCCGATTGCAAGATGTCGTGCAGGATCTGCTCTTCCTGATTTTGCAGGGCGGTCAGCACCCGGCGCTTTTCGTCCACCTCGAACTTGGAAAGCCGGATCAGGGTCTTCAGTCCCTTGGCCTGCTTCGCCATCGCTTAGCGTCCGCCCATGCCGTCGCCGTCGAAGGGCATGCCCAGCACCTGGGCCAGTTGGGCATAGCAGTCGCGCAAGCTGGTGGCGTCCTTCTTGCCCTGGGTCAGCAGCCTTTCGATCATCGGATAATAATGGATGGATTCGTCCACCGCTGTGTCGGTGCCCTTGCGATAGGCGCCCAGGCGGATCAGTTCGGCCATGTCCTCGTAGGTGGCCAGCAGCTTGCGGGCGCGGCTGACCAGGGCGTTTTCCTGCTCGTTGTTGCAGCCGGGCATGGTGCGCGACACGCTGCGCAGGATGTTGACCGCCGGATAGCGGCCGCGATCGGCGATGGCGCGGTCCAACACGATGTGGCCGTCCAGGATGCCGCGCACGGCGTCCGAGATGGGTTCGTTGTGGTCGTCGCCATCCACCAGCACGGTGAACAGCCCGGTGATCGAGCCCTTGCCGGTCCCTGGCCCGGCGCGTTCCAACAGTCGCGGCAACTCGGCGAAGACGGTGGGCGTGTAGCCCTTCGACGCCGGCGGCTCGCCCGCCGACAGAGAAATCTCGCGCTGAGCCATGGCGAAGCGGGTGACCGAATCCATCATGCACAGCACGTCCAGGCCCTGGTCGCGGTAATATTCCGCCACCGACAGGGTCAGATAGGCGGCCTGGCGGCGCATCAGCGGGCTTTCGTCCGAGGTGGACACCACCACCACCGAACGCTTCATGCCTTCTTCGCCCAGGTCGTCCTCGATGAACTCGCGGGCTTCGCGGCCGCGTTCGCCGATCAGTCCGATGATCGACACGTCGCAAGAGGTGTTCTTGGCCATCATCGACAGGATCGACGACTTGCCGACGCCGGACCCGGCGAAGATGCCCATGCGCTGGCCCCGACACATGGTCAGGAAGGTGTTCACCGCCCGCACCCCCAGATCGACCTTGCCGGCGACGCGCTGGCGGGAATGCGCGGATGGCGGGGTGGCGCGGATGGGATAGGCGACATCGCCCAGGGGCAGGGGCCCCAGGCCGTCCACCGGCTGGGCGAAGGCGTTGATGACGCGCCCCAGCCAGCCGTCGGACGGGTGCACCACCGGTTCCGATTCGTGCACTTCGGTGCGGCAGCCCAGGCCGATGCCGTCGATGGCGGTAAAAGGCATCAGCAGGGCGCGGCCATTGCGGAACCCCACCGCTTCGCAGGGAACGCGGCGGCCGTCGCGGGCGATGACGTGGCAGCGGTCGCCCACCGAAATCTGTCGCTGGACGCCGCCGGCCTCGATCAGCATGCCCTGGACGCCGGCGACGCGGCCGTAAACCTGGATGCCGGACAGGCGGTCGATATCGTTGGTGACGTTGCGGACGTGAAATTTCAAGGCCATATCCCCGGGGCGCGATGGTCTCGCGACTTGCAGTCGCCAGCCTACACCCGTATGGTTACCGAATCCTCAAGACGTGGGTAAGAGGTCCCAAGGATGCGCGTGCTGGTGGTCGAGGACGACCGGATGATGGCTCAGGTCATCGAGTCCATGCTGAAGGCCGAGGGAATGGTGGTCGACACCACGGCCTTGGGAGAAGATGGGCTCGAGATCGGCAAGCTTTACGATTACGACATCATCCTTCTGGACCTGATGCTGCCCGACATGGACGGCTATGAAGTGCTGCGTCGTCTGCGCGCCGCCCGAATCGAGACGCCGGTGCTGATCCTGTCCGGCCTGACCGAGCCGGACAAGAAGATCAAGGGCCTGGGCTTCGGGGCCGACGACTATCTGACCAAACCCTTCGACAAGGGCGAGTTGGTGGCCCGCATCCAGGCCATCGTGCGGCGTTCCAAGGGCCATGCCCAGTCGGTGATCAAGACCGGCAAGCTGGCGGTGAACCTGGACCAGCGCACCGTCGAGGTGGCCGGCGACCCGCTGCATTTGACCGCCAAGGAATACGGCATCCTGGAATTGCTGAGCTTGCGCAAGGGCCAGACCCTGACCAAGGAGCAGTTCTTGAATCATCTTTATGGCGGCATCGACGAGCCCGAGTTGAAGATCATCGACGTCTTCATCTGCAAGCTTCGGAAAAAGCTGTCCACCGCCACTGGCGGCGACAATTACATCGAGACGGTATGGGGGCGCGGCTACGTGTTGCGCGATCCCGACGGCGCCCCCCAGGCGCACGCGGTGTAATACATCGTGCCACGCTTATGAAAACGCCCGCAACCGATAAGGTCGCGGGCGTTTTTGTTCGGAGGGGTCCGTTGTCAGCGGATGGGCTGCAACACGTCCATCTTCAGCTTCAAGGTGCCTTCGGGGTGCAGCTTGCCGCCCTCGCGGATGATCAACAGGGCATGGATGGGTTCGGCCGCCCGCTGCATGGAGGTGGCCATCAGGATTTCCGCCACCTTGGCCGCCTGGGTGGCGTCGGCCTGGGCCTTCAACGCCACGTCGGTGCCGTCCTCGGTCAACGCCGGGGCGGCGAGCTGCTGCAATTCGCCGCCCACATCCAGCACCATGGGACGGTCGGTTCCGGCGAAGCTGCCGCTCATGGACGGGTTGACGGTGGTGATGGCGACGCGTTCCACCGAAGCGTCCACGGTCTTGCCCTTTTGCAGGGTCAACGACAGGTTTTCCAGGTAAAGCGCCGCCGTCGACCCTGATTGTTCGGCCTGGACGATGACGCTGGAGACCGGCGGGCGGACGCCGACGCCATCGGCGGCGGCACGGCTGGCCACCACCTCGGCCACCTTGCTGACGTCGAACTTGCCGACGCCGAGCGCGTCGATCAGCCAGGAAATATCGTTCATGGCGGTGGTGAAGGATTGCGACAGCGAGCGCTGGCCGGCCTTGTCCTCGTCCTCGCCCTCGGCCGAACTGGCCTTGGCCGCCGGGGCGAAAAGGTTGGGACGCGAACGCAGGCTGTCGGGGTCGGTCAGGTCCGGCGCCTTGATCTTCTGTTGCAGCCACGCCTCGGCGATGGTCTTGCTTTGGTTCAGCTCGGCGACGATCTCGCGGGCGGTGGCCGACAGACTGACGGCGTCGGTGCTGCCGGTGCTGGCGCCCGGTTGGGTCGGCTGAACCAGAAAGGACACCGCGTGCGACGTTTGCGTCGAGGCGGCGATGGCGGCCTGGGCTCGCTTGGTTATCTCAAGATCGTCGACCATGGACTTGACCCTTCTTGTCAGTCAGGCGATAGCATCCAACCTTTCGTTGGTCTGCGTCGCGCGCATTCTGCACGTCGCTCCATTGTGGCGATTTCCGGCAACAATATCAAGAATCATATGACTAAGGCAGGCGGCAGCAAACCGCCGTCAGGTCGTCGCGCAAGGGGCGGGCGACGCGGGCCAGGAAGGGGGCGAGGACCGCGTCGGCCAAGGACTCGCTCCGCGCCTGCTCGATCAACGCCTTGATGCCGGCATTGCCCAGCTTGACCCCGTCATGATCGGGATTGTCGGCCAGTCCGTCCGAGGACAGGAACAGCAAGCCGCCGGACGACAGCGGCAGATCCCGTTCGGCATAAGTGGCGCGGGGTGACAATCCCAAAGGCAGGCCGGCGCCGTCGCCTTTTTCAACGGTGCCGTCGGCATGGCGCAGCAGCGGCGGCGGCATGGCGGCGGCGGCATATCGAAAGCGTCCGCGTGATTGGTCGACGACGCCATAGGTCATGGTGGCGTATTGCCCCACCGGCAGCAATTCGGCCAGCCGACGGCTGATTTCGGCCAGGAAGGCGGCCGGCATGTCGGCGACTGGGGTGCATTGGGCGATCAGGGCGTGCAGGCGGAACACGTTCAGCGCCGCCACCAGGCCGTGGCCGGAAAAGTCGGCCACCCACAGGCCGGTGCGATAGGGGTCGATGACCTGCACCCCCCACAGATCGCCGCCTAACGACGACGAGGTCTCGAAATGCGCCGACACCCGCAAGCCGCTGCGGCGCAGCAGGTCGTCCAAGACCTTGGGTTGCGGCAACAATTCCATCTGCATGGCGCGGGCCAGTTGCATTTCTTCACTGGCCGGCGGGGCGGTGGCCGCAAGCAGCGAGGGGGCGACGGAACAGGCCGCTCGGTCTTCTCCATCGCTTCCGGCGGCGATGTGGATCGTCGCGGTGACCTGGTTGCCACGTTCGTTGTAGTGCAGGTGGTCGAAAGCCAAGGTGCGGGCCAGGGCGATGCCGCGACCATGGGGGGCGAAGGCCCGCTCGGGGGAAATCTGGCCGAAACCGCGCCAGTCGAAGCCGTTGCCTTGGTCGCTGATGACGAAGGTGACGCTTTCCGGCTGGCGGGTCACCTGAACCTCGACCATGCGGGCGCGACCTTCCGGGGTGTCAAGGCGGGCCTCGACCTCTTGGCGCCAACGGCGATTTTCCAGCAGCAGGGCTTTTTCCGCGTAGCCGATGCCCAGATTGCCGTGTTCCACCGCGTTGGTGAACAATTCCGACAGCCCGGCCACCAGATGGCGGGCCTGGGGGCAGGAACGGGCCAGGGCCACCGCCAAGGTGTGGCCTTCGTCCAGGGTGCGGAAACGGAAGGTGCCGCTTTCCAGCAGCAGCATGGCGGTGGTGCGTTTGTCCAGATCGTCCAAAAGACGTTGGCGGCGTTGGTGGTCGGCGATGGCGGCCTCGGTCACCGACAACAGCAAGCGGCGGTCCAACGGCTTGGCCAGGTAGTAATAGGCCCCGGCCTTGATGCCGGCGGTGACGTCCTCGGTCTCGGCATAGGCGGTCTGCATGATGACCGGAACATGGTCCAGCCGTTGGTCGTCCTTCAGCTTGCGCAGCAATTCCATGCCGTCCATGCGCGGCATGCGGCGGTCCAGCAAGATGACGTCGAAGGCGCCGGGATGGGCGTCCAGGATTTCCCAGGCTTGCAGGCCGTCCTCGGCGGTGACGGTCTCGAATCCGGCGACGCGCAGGTTGGCGACGATGACCTCGCGGTTCATCCGTTCGTCGTCCACCACCAGGGCGCGGGCGGCGGCGGTGCTCATCTGGGCTAAGCCCTTTCGATGGTGAACAGCGAGTCGAAACAGGCCAGGTCCAGCAATTCGGTCACTTCCGGGCTGGGGCTGCGCAAGGTGACGGCGACGGCGGCGCGGTCGGCGCGGTCGCGCAGCGTCAGCAGCATGCCCAAGCCGGCGGAATCCATGTAGGACAGCCCCGCCATGTCCACCACCACCCGGGGCTGCTTGCGGGCCAACAGCTTGTCGATGGCGGTGTCGAACACGTCGCGGTGGTCGAACAGCAACTGGTCGGAAAGCACCAAGGCCGGGCCGTTTTCCTCATCGACGATACGGTATTTCATGACAGGTCCTTCAGCCGGTGACGGGGAGGGGCGGCGACACGGATCAGGCCGACTTTTTCCGGGTGGCGATGAATTCCTCGAGTTTGGCGGTGGCTGTCTCGTCCAGGTCGAAGCGGACATGGGTGTTGTGTTCGGTGACGGCGACCACCGAGCCTTTCCACATTCCGAAATTGGGGAGTTCACATTCGAACTCGCTGCCGCGGGCGGCCGGGAAGGGGCGGTCCAGGATGCCGGTGCCGATCAGCGCCACGTCCTGCAACAGGCAGGGCCGGCGTTCGCCGCCCAAGGTCAGGGTGGCGGCGATGTTGATGGTGTGGCGTTCGTTGGCGTGGCGATTCTCTTCCGCCCCCGAGCGGACGATATGGTCGATGGCGTCCTTCATGCTGCCCAGGCGTTGGCGCATGGCGGTGGCCGATTCGCGCACTTCGTGGGCGCGGCTGCCGGTTTCCTCGGTGGCGCCGGCGACCTCGTCGATGCTGGCGGCCGCCTGCTGCGTGCCTTGCGCCGCGTCCTGGGCGGCCTGGGCGATTTCCTGGGTGGCGGCGCTTTGCTGTCCCACCGCTTGGGAGATGCCGCCCGAAATCGAGGAAATCTCGCCGATGGTGGCGATGATGGCGGCCAGGGCGTCCACCGCGTCCTGGGTGGCGCGTTGGATGGCGGTGACCTGGCCGGCGATCTGCTCGGTCGCCTTGGACGTCTGGTTGGCCAAGGACTTCACCTCGCCGGCGACCACGGCGAAGCCCTTGCCGGCGTCGCCGGCGCGGGCCGCCTCGATGGTGGCGTTCAGCGCCAACAGGTTGGTCTGGCTGGCGATGTCGCTGATCAGGCTGACCACCTCGCCGATGCCCTGGGCTTCGCGCCGCAGGCCGGAAACGATGGCGCCGACCTTGTCGGCCTCGCGTTCCGCTTCCGTGGCGATGCGGGTGGATTGCTCGACCTGGCGGCTGATCTCTCCCACCGAGGCGGACAATTCCTCGGCGGCCGCCGCCACCGCGTCGACGCTGCCATTGGCGGTCTGGGCGGCGCCGGCGGCTTCCTGGCTTTGACCCAGCACGCGGGAAACGGTGGAATCCATGGCGGTGGCGGTGGTCAGCATGGAATCGGCCTGGGTCATCACCACGCCGATGGCCCCCGAGACCTCCTGGTCGATGGCGTTGGTCAAGGCCAGGATCTCGCTTTGCAGCTTGCGACGGTTACGACGGTGCTCGGCGTCTTGCTGGGCGGCGGATTGGCGAACCTTCAGCGCGTTGCCGCGAAACACCTCGATGGCGTTGGCCAATTTTCCCATCTCGTCCTTGCGCCGCAAGCCAGGGATGTCCACCGTCAGGTCGCCATCGGCCATGCGGGTGGTGACGTCGGTGACACGCGCCACCGGTTCCACCATCTGACGGTCGAAGGCGATCAACACCACCACCACCAAGGCCAAGGACAGCACCGCCGACCCGCCTTGCAGCCACGCCTGGCTGCGCACGCCGTTTTCCAACAGGGTGCGGTCCTCGAACAAGGTGGTGGCCGATTGGGCGACGCCGCCTTGCGATTCCTCGACCAGCGATTCGGTCAGGGTTTGCAGACCCAGGGCAGCGCCGTCGAAATCGTCTTTCAGGCGCAACCCGCCCTCGGCGTCGCCAAGGGCGAAGGCGCGGGCCATGGCGCGGCCCGATTCGATGAACGGCTCGAAGGCCAGGGTGACGCCTTCCAGGGTGCGGCTGGCGTCGGTCAGGCCCAGGGCCTGGGTCATCTCCAGGCTGGCTTGCAGGTGATAGCGGAAGCCCTCGACGGCTTCATCGGCACGGGTCAGGCCGGCGTCCAACGCCGCCGGATCGCGGCTGGCCGCCAAATCGGCCAGGATCGCCTGGGTGCGCAGGATGTCGATCTCGATGTTCTTGATCAATTCGATCAGCGGCAGATAGCGCTCGGTCACCGCGCTGGTGGTGACGTCCATCTTGCGGTTGAGGTCGAACAGGCGCAGGGCCATGGCCCCGTTGACGGCCATTCCCGCCAGGTTCACCGCCAGGACCAGGGCGAAGGCCAGGAAGAACTTGCGTCGCATGGACATGGGGGCGATCCGATTTACCTCGACGTGCAGATGGTGCGGCATTGTGCGTGCCGACGCAACCTTCGGGGTTCGGCGGTATTTAGAAGTCATCCAAAACAATCGGTAAAACAACAAAGTGCTAATGTAGCAATTGCTTTTTCTTGCTGGATTGCGTTAGCTCAGGGGACATGCCGTTCAAAGCCCTCCGACAGAGGGGGCGCGGTCTGTCATGGGAGGAAATGATGACGCAGATGCAAGGCCGCGCTTGGTCGCGGCGTGGCGTCTTGGCCGTGGCGGGTGCCGGGGCCGTGGCGCTGACCATTCCGGCGACCGGGCGGGCCACGCCCCAGGAAGCCGACGACTTCGCCCGCAAGCTTCTGGGCGGGGCCGCCGCCAAGGCGGGCAAGGTTCAACTGATCGTCAAGGACGTGGCGGAAAGTGGCGCCAACGAACCGGTGCGGGTGGTGGTGGACAGCCCGATGACCGCCGCCGACCACGTCAAGGCCATCCATGTGGTCGCCGACGGCAACCCGTTTCCCGGCGTCTCGTCGTGGTTCCTGACCCCCAAATCGGGCAAGGCCGACGTGGCCTTTCGCATGCGTCTGGCCAAGACCCAGGTGGTGCGGGCCTATGCGGTGATGTCCGACGGCTCGGTGTGGCTGGCCTCGCAAGAGGTCAAGGTCACCATCGGCGGCTGCGGCGGCTAAGGACAATCGGAGCGAGGCGAAGCCGAGGGACTGGGCCGTTGAGGCCCCGCGAGCGCAAGCGAGCGTAAGCTCAGGGCGCGGATGCGCCCGCCCGGCGCCTGAGGGACAAGACAAAAGGACATCAAATGAGCACGCCATCCATCAAGACCCGTATTCCGGCCAAGGCCAAGAAGGGCGAGGTCATCGAGATCAAGGCCCAGATCACCCACGACATGGAAACCGGCCAGCGCAAGGATGCCGGCGGCATGCCCCTGGCACGGCGGATCATCAAGAAGTTCGTCTGTACCTGGAACGGCGAGGTGGTGATCAGCGCCGACTGGCACACTGCCATGTCGGCCAACCCGCTGGTGACCTTCACCGCGCTGGCAGAGAAGTCCGGGCCGATCAAGCTGACCTTCCACGACGACAATGGCGAGATTTACGAGGCGGTCGCCGAGGTGGCGGTGGAATGACGAGGCGGTGGGCGGCCCCTGAAGGGGGTGTGGAGGCCGCCCACGC
>JAIWOG010000052.1 GCA_020217035.1 Magnetospirillum sp.
TGACGCCAGCATACCGCTTTGGTCACCCTGGCGGTATCCGCTATAAGTGGCAGGACGCTCGCCGCGCCGCCAGCACCCGCGACAGGGTGACGAGAACGAACACCACGATGGCGAATGCGTTGGCCAGGCCGCCCCATTGGCGCCACGAGGTCAGTTCCAGCAGGTCGCCGGCCAGCCGCAGGGCAAGGGACAGGTGCAACAGCGCCAGCGGAGCGTAGAACACCGGGTGATAGGACAGCCGCACCCCCAGCACCGCCGGCAGGATCATCGGCGCGTGGCCGAACACCATGGAAAACACGAAGCCGACGAACAGGGCGTGCAAGGCGGCGTCATATGCCGGAATGGCCAGCCCGGCATCCAGTTCGGGCATCAGCAGGCCGGCGATTGCCAGCCAGCCATAGCCCGAGATCAGGCACGCCGCCACATAGCGGGGCAAGCCGCTTTGCCGGATGGTGCGCCGCGCCACGTCGTGCCACAACGACCAGGCCACCAGGGCCAAGAGTCCCAGGCCAAGGACCGTCCAAGCCGGACCGGCGGCGACGACGCTTTGCGTGGCGCCAAGGCCCACCAACAACAAGGCTGGGGCCAAAAGCGGCAGGCGCCATTTGCTGGGCGGCAGGAAACGGGTCAGTTCCAGCCGTTCGCCAGCGATGGTCAGCACCAGGAAGGCGGCCCACAGGGCCACCACTTCGGCGACCATGGCGCCGGACAGCCACAAGGCGTTGCCGACAACCCAGCAAAAGGCCCCCAAGGCCATGACCTTGGTGAAGGGTTCGGGCTGGCGCCGTGTCACCGCTACCGCCATGGACAGGAAGACCACGGACCCGGCCAGCAGCAGGAAGGCGCCGTGCAGCGGCCAGCCGGCCAGCAAGGCGACGCCGCCCAGGGCGGTGGCGGCCGGCGCCACGAAGCCCCACGACCGGTTCAGCGCCACGGCGCGTTCCAGGCCGATGACGGTGCCGAAGAAACCGCACACCATCAACGGGCCGTGGATATCGGCCCAGGCCAGGGACGGCAGGTCCCAGCCCAGCCGCGCCAGCCCGGCGGCCAGGCCGGCCAACAGCGACAAGGCGCCCAGCATCAGGAACGGCGTGCGCGGCATGGCCCTAGCTCCAGCCCAGTTGTGCCTTGGCTTCGGCGCTCATGCGGGTGGGCTGCCATAGCGGGGTGTCCAGCACCTCGACGCTGGCGCCAGGGATCAGCCGGCGCACCTCGTCCTTCATGAAGCCCGATTGCGGGCAGGCCGGCGTGGTCATCAACAGCGCCACATGCGGGTGGCCGTCCTGTTCGGTGATCGATTCCACCAGTCCCAAATCGACGATGTTGACGCCGACATCGGGGTCGATGATGTGCTTCAAGGTTTCCAGATGGGCGCTCATGGCATGCGAACCGAAATCGTTCCAGTTCGGTGCAGGTTACGCCGCGGGCGCCGTCCAGACCTTGAGTGCGGTCAAGCCGCCTATTTCAGGAAACCCAGCAACGCCTTGTTCACCCGTTCCGGCTGCGACAATTGCAGGAAGTGGTCGACGTCGTCCCACACCACCAGCCGGGCTTTCGGGTAATTCTGGGCCAGCCAGTCCTTGACCCCGGCCTGCGACATGGCGGCGTAGAGGGCCAGGGCCGGCACTTGGTGCTTGGCCGGCGCCCACACCGTGGGGTCGTCGAAATGCTCGAAGGTGCTGACGGCGACGTGCTGGTCGACGGCGCGGCCCTGGGCCAGCAAATCCTTCTTCTGGGCGGCGGAAACCTTGGTGGTGAAGCCCTGGAACATCTGTTCGATGACCAATTGGTAGCCGGGGCTTTTCAGCCCGTCGATCATCGATTTCATCCAGGCGTCATTCTGCGCCCGCAATGTGGGATCGCTGGGATGGTGCATGATGGCACCGTCCAGGAAAGCGACACGGTCCACCTTCAGCTTGCCCCGGCGCAACACGGTATGGATCACCGGCAGGCCCATGGAATGGCCGACCAGCGCGGCATGGTCCAGCCCGGCATCCTGGGCCACCGCTTCCACCGCGCGGGCGTAGAAATCCATGGAATAGACCGCATCGCGCGGCTTGCCCGAATCACCGTGGCCGGGCAGGTCCAGGGCGACGACCCGATGGCTCTTGGCCAAGGCGGGGATTTGGTGGCTCCAGTACGATTGGTTCAGGGTGAAGCCGTGGACCAGGATGACCGGGCTGCCCTGGCCCCAGCTTTTGTAATGGACCAGCACGCCGTCGGCGCCGGCATAGCGGGATTGGCCGTCCTTGGCCCAGGCGCCCGTCGGCAGCAGCAGGACGACAAGCAGCAGGACTCGCAGGATGGTGCGCATCATCTCAGCCCTTGATCATTTCCAGATGCACGCCGCAGGCTTCCGACATGGGGATGCGGATGGTGCCTTCGCGGTCACGGGAAAATTCCACGTCGTTATGCTTCAGCCAAAGGGCCGCGCGGTCGGTGTCGGAAACGTACACCGCCAGCGCCACCAGGGCGGGGGGCGGCGGCAGGTCGTCCAACTCGGCTTCCGGGTGCAACTGGGTCAGGTCGTCGGGTCGGCTCAGGAAGATCAGCCCGCGCCCGGTATGCAAGGTGACGGTGTCGTCGGTGATGACGGCGCGGTGCGGCCCCAGGATACGGTCCCAGGCCGCGGTCAACTCCACCGGCTCGGCGACGATGGCCGACACCGACGCGATGCCGATGGCGCCGTTCGGGTGGTCCAGCCAGCCGGGGAAGCGTTCGCGTTCGGCGGTGATGTGCTGGGTGACGCGGGTGTGAATACCCGGGCTGGCCTCGGGGGGCAGCAGGGTTTCCGAGAACATCAGGGTGGCGACGCCTTCGTCGGTGGCGATGCGGCGGCTGAGCGAGCGCGGCAACGGCACCTCCAGGCCGGCGGCTTGCAGGCGCTCGACCACCGCCGCGCCGTTATCGGTGCCCAGCGAGATGCCGATCAGCCCTTCGCGCTGGTCGGTGAAGCTGCGCAGCTCGTCGGCCACCGTGCCTTCGGCCACCGCCGCCTGCAGGGCGATGTAATCGTGGCGGAACATGATGCAATGGTTGGCGGTGCCCCATTCCGGGTGGTCGCCGCGCGGGGTCAGCGAAAACCCCAGCCGGTGGAAGGTTTCGGCGGCGATGTCCAAGTCGCGCACGGCGACGACCGCATGATCCAGCCCGGTGATGTTGTTCGCCATCTTCTTCCCTCCGTTGTGGCACCTGCGAAGGGTCGCATGGAGCGGGGGGGAGGAGTCAACCCTGGCAGGATGAATAGTGCACAGACTTGACGCCTGCGCCCGTGGTCCTTCCTAGGTCATCCAAGAGAAATGTTGGTGCTTCTGGGTCTTGTGACGGAATTAGCTCCCCCATCACAGATACACGCCGCGTGCCTTCGGATCAGCAATGCGACTGCCAGAACGCACCAACAAGTGACGATCACGTCATCACAAATCTATCTTCTGGCCTGACCAAGGGCAACAGTCTGCCGTAATTAATCACGCCTGCTTGGCGTCGATGATGGCGCGGCGGATGGCGCGGGTTTCGCTGAAATGCTTTTCCAGGGTTTCCGCCTCGCCCCAGCGGATGGCCCGTTGCAGGGCGGTCAAATCCTCGGTGAAGCGTTGGATGATTTCCAGCACCGCTTCCTTGTTGGCCATGAAGATGTCGCGCCACATCACCGGGTCGCTGGCGGCGATGCGGGTGAAGTCGCGGAAGCCGGATGCCGAGAACTTGATCACTTCCTGCTGCAAATGGCCTTCCAGGTCGTTGGCGGTGCCGACGATGGTATAGGCGATCAGATGCGGCAGATGCGAGGTGATGGCCAGCACCTTGTCGTGGTGCTGGGGGTCCATGATCTCGATCATCGAGCCCATGGCCTGCCACAGCGCGGTGACCTTGTCGACCGCTTGCTGGTTGGTGCCGGGCAAGGGTGTCAGGATGCACCAGCGGCCTTCGAACAATTCGGCGAAGCCGGCGGCGGGGCCGGAATGCTCGGTACCGGCGATGGGGTGGCCGGGGACGAAATGCACCGCTTCCGGCAGATGCGGCAGCAGGTCGCGGACCACGGCGCTTTTCACCGAGCCGACGTCGGAAACGATGGCGCCGGCCTTCAGATGCGGGCCGATGGCGGCGCCCACCGACGCCATGGCGCCCACCGGGGTGCCGACGATCACCAGGTCGGCATCGGCCACCAGGGCCGGGTCGCTGCCGGCGGCGTCGACGATGCCCAATTCCCGTGCCGTGGTGCAGGCTTGGTCCGAGGAATCCAGGGCGACGACGCGAGCCGCCAGGCCGTGCTTGCGCACGGCGCGGGCGACAGACGAATTGATCAGCCCGATGCCCACCAGGCAAAGGGTGCCGAACAGGGGTTTGTCCATGTCAGCTCCAACTGGCCTTGAAGGCGGCCAACGCCTCGATCACCGCCTGGTTTTCCTCGCCGGTGCCGATGGTGACGCGCAGCCATTCGCCCAAGCCATAGCCGCCCATGGCGCGGGTGATGATGCCTTGCGCCCGCAGATAGGAATCGGCGGCCTGGGCGGTGCGGCCCTCTTCCTTGGGGAACTGGATCAGCACGAAATTGCACACCGACTTGGTAGCCGGCAGGCCCAGCTTGGCCAGTTCGGCCAGCATCCACGGCAGCCAGTAATCGTTGTGGGTCTTGGTCAGCTCGAAGAAGGCTGTGTCGGCCAAGGCGGCCTCGCCGGCGGCCAAGGACGGCGCGGCGACGTTGAACGGGTTGCGCACCCGGTTCAGCACGTCGGCGATGTTCACCGGGCAATAGGCCCAGCCCAGGCGCAGGCCGCCGAGCGCGAAGATCTTGGAAAACGTGCGGCACATGACGGTGTTGTCGCCCGAATCCACCAACTCGACGCCCGGCGTGTAGTCGTTCTTGGACACGAATTCGGCATAGGCCGCGTCGATGACCAGCAAGATGTCGGGGCGCAGCCCGGCCCGCAGGCGCTTGACCTCGTCCGCCGACAGATAGGTGCCGGTGGGGTTGTTGGGATTGGCCAGGAACAGGATCTTGGTCCGGGGCGTCACCGCCGCCAGCAGGTTGTCGACGTCGGCGGTCAGGTCGGTTTCCGGCGCGGTCACCGGGGTGGCGCCGCACGACTTGGCGGCGATGGCGTACATCAAAAAGCCGTGGGCCGAATAAAGCACCTCGTCACCGGGGCCGGCATAGGCGCGGCACAGCAGGCCCAGCAATTCGTCGGAACCGGCGCCGCAGACGATGCGGTCCGGGTCCAGGCCCCAGCGGGCGCCCAGCGCCTTGCGCAAGCGGGTGGCGCCACCGTCGGGATAGCGGTGCATCTCGGCGGCCTGGGCGCGGAACGCCTCCATGGCCTTGGGGCTGGGGCCCAGCGCCCCTTCGTTGGATGACAGCTTGATCACCCGCGTGACGCCTTCCAAGGCCGATTCGCCCCCCACATAGGGGCGGATGTCCATGATGCCGGGGCGGGGAGTGGGGGCGGTCATCGCGGGAAAACTCCTGATTGGGCGAAATGATGGGGAAGAAGCGTATCAGGCCAGGGGCGACAGGGGCAGCGGATAACCGCCGATGACCCGGGTGTGGCGCACCGGGTCCTTGCCGCCGCCCAGCAACGACACCAGACGCGGATCGGAATCGGTCAGGTAGGACTCGATCTCGCACAGATGCAGCCAGCGGTCCTCTTCCCGGTGGGTGGCCAGGACCGAGCCCGATTCCAGCCCGGCGGCGGCGAACAGGGCGCGCAGGCGGTCGCGGCTGAGGTCGGGGACGGTCTCCACCGCCACCAAGGTGCGGTCGGCGCCGGTGTCGTCATGGGGACGGCAGGCGATGACCAAGCCTTCCACCGGCTCGGCGCGGCCGGGAGCGGGGGGCAACGGCAGGAACGGCAACCGGGTCACCACCTGGGGCAGGTTGTCCGACCCGGCGGTCAGCGACAGCCACCACGGATCGGTCTCGGTATCGCCGGGAAGCGGCACCAGCCCCACCGAGGCTTGCCCGTCGGCGACGGCGCGGACCACATGGCCGGCCGACGGGAAAACCTGCTTGCCCGACACCACGCCGAAATGGTCGCGGGCCAGTTCCAGGAAGCCGTCGCCGCGTTCGGGCTGGCACACCGCCACGGTGAAGGGGCGTTGCAGGCCGATCAGCGCCCCGATGATCTCGCGCCAGATGCGCACCACCGCCGCCACCGGAAAGCGCCCGGTGTGGCGGGCGGCCAGACGGCGGATGATCTCGGCCTCGCGGCCGGGGCGCAGCGGCACCGATGCGTCGCCGGCCTTGGCCTCGGCGACTTTTTCCACCAGCGCGGCGCGTTCCATCAGCAAATCATGGAGACGGTCGTCGATACGGTCGATGTCGCGGCGGATGCGTAAAAGGGTTTCGGTGTCGGTGCTCATGGCCCAGGGACATAGTTGCTGCAAAGCCGCATAGGTTTAGTGCCTGATCGTGTCGAAATCAAAGAAAACGTTGACAGGGGGGGCGGCCATCCATAGCTAATCGTCTCCTTAGTTTACCGGGATTGCCGTTTCCGCCATGTCCGCCGCCCATGACCCCGACCATAACCCCGCCGGCCTGACCGTCGAACTGGGCCGCGACATCCCCATCCGGCTGGATTGTGGTGTCGAGATGGACCGCGTGGTGGTGGCCTACCAGACCTATGGCCGGCTGAACGCCGACAAGTCCAACGCCATCCTGATCTGCCACGCCCTGACCGGCGACCATTACGTCGCCGACCCCCACCCGCTGACCGGCAAGCCGGGCTGGTGGATCGACCTGGTGGGGCCCGGCAAGCTGCTGGATACCGACCGCTACTTCCTGATCTGCTCGAACGTGCTGGGCGGCTGCATGGGCACCACCGGCCCGAAAGAGGTCAACCCGGCCACCGGCAAGCCGTGGGGGCAAAGCTTCCCGGTCATCACCATCGGCGACATGGTTCAGGTGCAGGCCCGCTTGGTGGACAGTTTCGGCATCGACCAGCTTTTCTGCGTCATCGGCGGCTCCATGGGCGGCATGCAGGTGCTGGAATGGTGCGCCAGTTTCCCCGAGCGGGTGTTCTCGGCGGTGCCCATCGCCACCGCGGCGCGTCATTCAGCGCAGAACATCGCCTTCCACGAAGTGGGGCGTCAGGCCATCATCGCCGACCCCGACTGGCGCGGCGGCGACTACCTGGAACAGGGCACCTACCCCAAGCGCGGTCTGGCGGTGGCCCGCATGGCCGCCCACATCACCTATTTGTCGGAAGCGGCGCTGCACAGGAAGTTCGGACGCAACCTGCAAGGCGACCGCGACGCTTTTTCCTATGGTTTCGGCGCCGACTTCCAGGTGGAAAGCTATCTGCGCCACCAGGGCTCGACCTTCGTCGATCGCTTCGACGCCAATTCGTACCTCTATATCACCCGCGCCATGGACTACTTCGACCTGGCGGCCGAGCACGGCGGCGTTCTGGCCAATGCCTTCAAGGGTACCAAGACCCGGTTCTGCGTCGCCTCGTTCTCGTCCGACTGGCTGTTCCCCACCTGGGAAAGCCGCGAAGTGGTGCACGCCTTGAACGCGGTGGCCGCCAATGTCAGCTTCGTGGAAATCCAGTCCGACAAGGGCCACGACGCCTTCCTGCTGGACGAACCGGAATTCCACGCCACCTTGGGCGGCTTCATCGAGGGGGCGGCGCGGCATCGCGGGCTGACCGCCAAGGGGGGGCGGCCATGATGATGACCCTGGGCAACGGCTCGTTGCGCGTCGACCTGAAGTTGATCGCCGACATGGTCGAACCGGGGTCGCGCGTCTTGGACGTGGGGTGTGGCGACGGCACCTTGCTGTCCTGGCTGGGCGACAAGAAGCAGGTGGACGGGCGCGGCATCGAGTTATCCATGGCCGGCGTCTCGGCGGCGGTGGCCCAAGGGCTTTCGGTGATCCAGGGCGATGCCGACACCGATCTGAAGGATTACCCGCAAGGCGCCTTCGACACGGTGATCCTGAGCCAGACCCTGCAAGCCACCCGCGCCCCCAAGGACGTGCTGTCCAACATGCTGCGCATCGGGCGCCGCGCCATCGTGTCGTTCCCCAATTTCGGCCAGTGGCGGGTCCGCGCCGGTCTGGCGCTGGGCGGCCGCATGCCGGTCACCGACACCCTGACCTACGAATGGTACGACACTCCCAACATCCATTTCTGCACCATCCGCGACTTCACCGAATTGTGCCGGGCGTTGAACATCCGCATCGACACCGCTATCGCGTTGGACCGCGACGGCGCCGTCCTGCCCATGAGCGGCGCCGGCTGGTTGGCCAATTTGGTGGCGGCGCAGGGTCTGTTCGTGCTTAGCCTGGGCGACTGACGCCACGTACCACCCCCCAGCCGACCAGTGCCATGACCGCCGCCACGGCGTAGCTCAGGCGCATGCCCAGTCCCACCTGTTCCGGCCCCGCCTGGGCCAGGTCGCCGGCCCCCAGGGCGAAGACGGCGCCCAGGACCGCTGCGCCGCTGACCAGACCCAGGTTACGCGACAGGTTCAACAGGCCCGAGACCACGCCGCGTTGGTCGCCGGCGACACCCGCCATCACCGCGCTGTTGTTGGCGGTCTGGAACAGGGCGTAGCTGCCGGTCAGCGCCATCAAGGGCACCACATAACCGGCGATTCCGCTGGCCATGGGCAGCATGGCCAGGCACGCCGCCGCCAGTCCGACGCCCAGCAGGCCCAAATTGGTGGTCCGCTGCGTGCCCAGGCGATCCACCAGCCGGCCGGCGGGAAGGGCGGCCAGCGCGGCCATGGCCGGACCGGCGGTCACCGCCATGCCGACCAGGGCCGGAGACAGGCCCAGACCGCGCGACAAATAGAACGGCCCGACCACCAGGGTGGCCATCACCACGGTGGAGACGATGGCGCTGGCCCCCAGCCCGGCACTCAAGGCACGGTCCGTAAACATCCGGGGGCGCAGCAACGGCGCCGGATGGCGGGATTGATGGCGCAGGAACACAGCCAGCCCCAAAGCCGCGGCGGCCAGCAGCGCCAGGTTGGACCAGCCGAATTCCCCGCGACCCGGGGTCATGGCCAAGGCGTAGGCGGCCAGGGTCAAGGCCAGCATGCCGGTGCCGACAAGGTCGAAGGATCGCTCTGCCGCCTTGGGCGGGTCGGCGGGCAGATGGTGGCGGACCAGCAGCCAGGCGGCCAGCCCCAGGGGAATGTTGACCAGGAAGACGGCCGGCCAGCCGGCCAGGGTGATCAGCCAGCCGCCCAATGACGGCCCCAGGGCGGTGCCCACCGCCGACATGCTGCCCATCAGCCCCATGGCGCGGCCGCTTCGGTGCGGGGGGATGACGGTGCCGACCAGGGCGATGCCCAGCGCCATCAACACCGCCGCGCCGATTCCCTGCACGGCGCGGGCGGCGACCAGCACCGCCAGGGACGGCGCGGCGGCACACAGAGCCGAGGCCAGGGTGAACAGCGCCAGCCCGACCAGCAACAAGCGGCGTTTTCCCATCATGTCACCCAAGCGGCCGACGCCGACGATCAGGGCGGTGATGGACAGCAAATAGGCCAGAACCACCCATTGCACCTGGGCGAAGGGGGCGGCGAAATCCTGGGCCAGGGTGGGCAGCGCCATGTTGGCGGTGCTGATCCCCAAGGCGGGCAACAGGACGACCAAGGCCAGGGCGGCCAAGGGTCTTGAGGTGGTGGTGTGCATCGAAAACTCCCATGCGAAAGGGCATGGGGAAGGCTAGGCCGAGCCGAGACTAGGCGGAACGCGCAGCATTCGCATTTTATAAGTGCATGTGACGCCATATAAGGGGTGAAGCGTGTTATGCTGAGGCCATGACCGTCCCCGACCTGAACCTGCTGGTGGCCCTTGACGCCTTGCTGACCGAAGGCAGCGTGGCGCGGGCGGCGCGGCGCTTGCGCCTGTCGCCGTCGGCGACCAGCCGGGCCTTGGCCCGCCTGCGCCAGGAGACCGGCGACCCCTTGCTGGTTCGGGCCGGGCGTGGTCTGGTGCCGACGCCCAGGGCGCGGGAGCTAGCGGCGCGGGTGGGATTGGTGCTGGAAGAAG
>JAIWOG010000053.1 GCA_020217035.1 Magnetospirillum sp.
CCGTTTCCATGCTGCGGCCAGCGCGGGCGCTGGACCTTGGCCCGCTTGAACGCGTCTTCGTCTTGCGGTGCAGCGAAGGCTTCGCCGAGACCTTCGGCCCCAGCCTGGTCGAGCGTGTCGCCGCCCAGGCGCCGGGGGTGCGGTTGTCCTTCATGACCAAGGTTGATCGTGACAGCGCCTTGTTGCGTGACGGTGTCGTCGATCTGGAAACCGGCGTGGTCGGCGACGCCACCAGCCCTTCGCCCACCAGCCCGGAAATCAAGGTCCGGGCGCTGTTTCGCGACCGCTTCGTCGGCGTGGTGCGGGCCGGGCATCCCCTGGCCGTGCGGCCGCCGGACCTTGCCGATTATGTGGCTGCCCGCCATGTGGGCATCGCCCGGCGCGGTGCGGAACGCTGGCCGGTGGACGACGCCCTCAAGCCGCTTGGCTTGCGGCGCGACGTGGCGGTGTTGGTGGGCGGCTTCGCCGCCGCCTTGGCCATGGCCGGGGCCACCGACTTGGTCGCCACCGTGCCGGAACGACATACCGGCGGCTTGCGGCAGGGCCTGCATACCTTCCCGCTTCCCCTGGCGGTGGACCCCATCACCGTGTCGCTGCTGTGGCATCCGCGCCTGGATTCCGACCCCGCCCATCGCTGGCTGCGGGGTTTGGTTCACGATGTCTGCGGCGGCTGACCCGTCATCGAATCTTCTTGATGATCGCGACCTAAGACATATAGGGGTGGCGAAAGACTCGTGCCATGCTCGCCATGATTGTAGTCAACGGGGGCAAGCATGACCGGGTCCACCAACATCAACGACATCTATCAGTCGCTGTTGTCCCAATTGGGCATCGACTGGCCGACCGCCGCCGACGTCAGCCTGTCCGGCGCCGATCCGGTGGTGAACTCGGTGTTTCGCATCGGCGAATGCACTGCCGCCGTGCTGGGGGCGCAGGCCGCCGGCATCGCCGAAATCTGGCGCCGACGGTCGGGCTTGCGCCAGCCGGTGGCCATCGACGCCACCGCCGGGGCGCTGGCTGCCTATAGCGTCGGCTACCAGTCGCAGCACGGCTATCCTATTCCGCAGCCCGAGCCCAGCTATCCGCTGGTCCAGCTTTATCCCTGCCGCGACCGCCGCTGGGTGATGGTGCATGGCGCTTTCCCGCTGCTGCGCAACGGCTTGCAGAATCTGCTGGACTGCACCATGACCCCCACCGACATCGCCAACAAGGTGGCCGCTTGGGACGCCCTGGCCCTGGAACAGGCCATCGCCGACCAGGGGCTGTGCGGGGCGGCGGTGCGCACTTACGCCGAATGGCTGGAAACCGAGCAGGGCAAGGCGGTGGCCGCCACCCCGATCATCGAGATCGTCAAGATCGGCGAGTCCGCCCCCCAGCCTTTTACCCCGGCCCAGCCGGGCGAGCGGCCGCTGTCGGGGGTCAAGGTGCTGGACCTGACCCACGTCATCGCCGGCCCCACCATCGGCAAGACCCTGGCCGAGCAAGGCGCCGAGGTGATGCGCATCACCAGCCCGACCCAGCCGGCGCTGCCGCCCTTCGACGTCGACACCGGCCATGGCAAGCTGGAAGCGCTGCTGACCCTGACCGATGCCAAGGACGCCGCCACCTTGCGCGGACTGATCGGCGAAAGCGACGTCTTCGTCGAATCCTATCGTCCCGGCGCCATGGGCAAGCTGGGCTTCTCGCCCGAAAACGTCGCCGCCATCCGCCCCGGCATCATCTATGTCTCGGTCAATTGTTACGGTTGGGCCGGGCCGTGGCAATATCGTCCGGGCTGGGAACAACTGGCCCAGGTGGCCACCGGCATGACCGTCGCCCAGGGCAGCTTCGACAATCCGCAATTGCAGCCGGTCTATCCCAACGATTACGTCACCGGCTTCCTTGGTGCCCTGGGCACGCTGATGGCCCTGCTGCGCCGCGCCGACGAGGGCGGCTCGTACCATGTGCGCGTCGCCCTGTGCCGCACCGCCATGTGGATCCAGGACCAAGGCCAGGTGGACAAGGCGCAACTGCCGCCGCCGACCATCGATCCGTCCGTTGTCGCCAGCTATTTGAAGACCGTCGACAACCCGGCCTTCGGGCCGTTGACCTTCCTGGGCCCGGTGTTGAAATACGGCCTGACGCCGTCGCACTGGGACCGCCCGACCATGCCGCTGGGCGCCCATCTGGCCCGTTGGCCGATCGAGGTCGGCGGCGCCGTCGCCGCCCTCGAACACAGCCGGATCAGCTGGTTCTCGGCCGAGGACTTGCCCTAGGTCCAGCCGGGTCTAAGGCAACGGATCGACCAGCGGCCACTGGCCGCTTTCCGCCAGTTCCTTGCGCAAGCGCAGGGCGGCCAGGCGGGCGTCCAGGTCCAGGGCGGCGTTGCCGATGGCGGCGACGCGCTGCCGGGTGCGTTCCAGCGGTTCGAACAGCAAGGCGGCCATTTCGTCGGCGGGGGGATCGCCGCGATGGGACAGTTCGGACAGGCGACGCCAGGTCAGGGCCTGTTGAAAATCCGCGCCTTGAACCATGGAAAGATGGGCCAGGGTCAATTGGGCCGCGACGTTGCCGCCTTGGGCCGCCTGCAAGATCAGGGTGCGCCCCTGGTCGGCGTCGGCGCCGCCGCCCACACCGCGCATCATCATCAAGCCCAGGACCAGTTTTCCCTCGGTCCAACCCCAAGCGGCGGATTGTTCGGCCAGCAAGCGGGCGGCGCCAGGGTCCTGCTTGACGCCGATGCCGGCGACAAGCAATTGCGCCAGACGGCTTTTGGCCCCGGCATGCCCGCTTTCGGCGGCCCGACGATAAAGGCGGATGGCGTCGGGCCGTGATTTCGCCACCTTCAGACCGGTCGCCGCCTCGGCTTCGAAGCCGCCGACGAAATCGTCCGGGCGGGCATGGTGCATCACCGCCAGGGCGTATTGCGATTCCGGCTGGCCCAAGGCGGCGCCTTGACGGCAGGCCTTGGCCGGTATCCCCATGGTTTCGCCGGGCAGCAGGGTCAGCCGACAGGCCAGGGACAGGGCGGCGGGGTCGCCTTGCTCGACCTTGGCCAGCAAGGCGGGCAGGGCGTCCCCGTCCCAAAAGGCATGACGCGGCCCGATCACCGGCCAAGACGCCATCAGCGCCGCCAGCGACGCCGAGTGAATTTGGCGGACAGCCTTTTCCATTAAATCCTTGGTCGGCGGTGATGCCTCGGCCGCCCCGGCCTGGAATTCCCCGGCCAGCCGATGGCCCAGGGATTTGATCAGGGCATGACCATGGCCGCGATCCGCCCATGCGTCGACATCTTCCCATACCCCCCGACCCTCGGCCAAACGCGTCAGCGGATCGTCGAACATCTCCGGTTGGGCTTGGGCCGAGCCGACGAACACGGCCAGGAAGGCCAGGGATAGTAATGGGCGCATGGGCGACTTCCGCTAAACTGATGATAGTTGAGTGTTGCTGTATCCTAGCGACGGGGCGCTTCTCTCCTGCCGGGGACCTCTTCCCATCTTGGAAAACCAAGTATCGTTCCACGGCGATGAAGCTGTCCATTGGGGTCCCAAGCGGTACCCTTGGTATCATCTTCGTATCGCCAGCCGGGAGGCAGGACAGGCTGTACTTTCGGTCTGCCCTCGGGGGTGCGTTGGTTTTGCGGAATCTGCGACGGCAGGATGACGTTGGGATCGCGGCGTCCGGCGGCCAGCACGACTTGGCCATCGTTTTGGCCGTCAAGCCGGGCGTTGATGGCGACCTCGGTCGGCCCGCCGGGGCGCATCAAGCCATCGACCTTCAGGCCGTTGTCTTTCTGGAACGCCTTGATGCCGTCGAACATCGGGTCGTCGGTCCAATCGTCGATGCCGCGATCGGGAACCGGATAATAACCCAATTGGTTCAAGGCGGTCTTGGTGTTGACGATGTCTTGCGGGGCGACGGTATAGTTGCTTCCCATGGTTTTGCTTAAGTTGAACCAGGACATGAATTCACCTTTTTTCTGGGGCCGTGCAGCGGAAAGCGCACACTGGCGGATCTGTGTCGGCCCGGCGGTGGCCGGGGGAAGAGGGCGCTTAAGCAGCAATGCCATCTCCACATGCCAGTACAAGGACTTGGCTGACGGGGATCTTACCCTGAGCGGCGGCTACTATTGCGGGTTATCGTATCGATAAAGGCAACCGATGTAAAGAACAAAGAACGAACTCCGTTCTGATCAGAACCCCTGCGGCGCGATCACATAGGCGCGGCGCTTGCCGGCCCGCGACGGGGTGCCGGCATAGATTTGCTTGGTGGCTTCGACGATGTTGACGCCGGCGAAGGTCTGGAACCAGCGCCGGCCCACTTCCTCGACCGCCGGGGCCGAGCGCAGCAGCACGCGCCAGGTGGTGGGCGGCAGGAACAGGGCACCCGACAGGCTGACCGGGGTGAACATGTTGTCGCGCAGCAATCGCGCCAATTGGCCGCCGGTATAGGGGCGGCCGTTGCCGAAGGGGGTGCGTTCCAGGCGCGCCCAGATGCCGCGCCGGTTGGGCGCGATGACCACCAGACGGCCGCCGTCGGCCAGCACCCGCCACACCTCGCGCATCAGGGCGCGCACCTGTTCGGTGGATTCCAGCGCGTGCATCAAGACGATACGGTCCATGGAGGAATCGGGCAGCGGCAAGTCGCTTTCGTCGGCCAGCACGGTCATGCCGGGGCCTTCGGGGGGCCAATGCAGCACGCCCTGGCTGGCCGGCATCACCGCGACCACCCGCTCGGCGTCGCCGACGAAGGGGCGCAGCAACGGCGTGGCGAAGCCCAGGCCCAGGACGCTTTGGCCGCTTGTGTCGGGCCACAATTGGCGCAACTGGCGGCGCAGCAGGCGCCGTGTGGTCTGGCCCAGGGCGCCGTCATAGAAGTCGCGCAGATCGACGACGTCGGTCCAGGTGCCGGGATAGCTGGGCAATACTTGCACGGGTCATTCCCCCACGTTCAGCAGCAGGCCGCGCCGTCGGGCCACATGGTGCACGTGCAGGAACATCAGGCCGGCGGCGCCCACGTAGAAGAGATTGAGCCCAACCGCCCCGGCCAGCAAGCCCCAGTCCAGGCCGTGCCCCTGCATGACGCCGCGCATGCCCTCGAAGACATAGGCCGGCGGCAAGGCCCAGGCCAGCGGCTGCAACCAGGCGGGAAGCGTGGTGATGGGGTAGTAGATGCCGGCCAGCGGGGCGAGCGCGAAGATCATCACCCAGGCCATGCTTTCCGCCCCCAGGCCGAAACGCAGCACCAGGGCCGAGACGCCCAAGCCGATGGCCCAGCCGCTGACCATCAGGTTGACCCAGAACGCCAGCAGCGGCAGCCCCATGTCGAAGATGGAATAATGATAAAGCGGAATGGCCAATAGCCCGGCCGGCAGCACGCCGATGGTGGTGCGCACCAAACTCATGCCCAGCATGCCGGCCATCAATTCGTGGGGGCGCAGGGGGCTGACCGACAGGTGGCCCAGGTTGCGCGACCACATTTCCTCCATGAAGGACAGCGCCACCCCAAGGTTGCCCCGGAACATCACGTCCCACAGGATGACGGCGCCGATCAGGATGCCGCCGGTTTGCGCCACCCAGGACGAATGGGTGACGAAGAACTGGCTGGTGAAGCCCCACAGCGTCATGTTGATGGCCGGCCAATAGGCCATCTCCAGCACCCGCGGCCACGAGCCGCGCATGATGTAGAGGTGGCGCAGCATGACGGCGCCGATGCGGCGCAGTGCTCCGCCGCTCATGACGCGGCCTGGGCAGAGGGCTGGCGACGGTCGCGGGCGATGTCCAGGAACACCTGTTCCAGGTCGTCGCGGCCATAGCGGTCCAGCAGGTCGCGGGGCGAGCCCCGGTCCACCAGCCGGCCCTGCTTCATCATCAGCACCTGGTCGCACAGGCGTTCCACCTCGGCCATGTTGTGGCTGGCCAGCAAGATGGTGGCGCCGCTTCTGCGCTGGTAGCCTTGGAAGAAGCCGCGCACCCAGTCGGCGGTGTCGGGGTCCAGGGACGCGGTGGGCTCGTCCAGCAACAGGATCTCCGGGCGGTTCAGCATGGCCTTGGCCAGGGCGACGCGGGTCTTCTGGCCCGCCGACAGCTTGCCGGCCGGCCGCTTCAGGATGGCGGTCAACTCCAATTCCTCGGCCAGTTCGTCGATGCGCCGTTTCAGGTGGTCGATACCGTAAAGATGGCCGTAGACGGTCAGGTTCTCGGCCACCGTCAAGCGGTGCGGCAGTTCCACATAGGGGCTGGAGAAGTTGACCCGGGGCAGCACCCGGTAGCGGTGCCGCACCATGTCCTCGCCCAACACCCGGATGGTGCCGCCATCAGGCAGCAGCAGGCCCAAAAGCATGGAGATGGTGGTGGTCTTGCCGGCCCCGTTGCCGCCCAAAAGCGCCGTGGTCGAGCCGCTGGCGACGGCGAACGACACATCGTCCACGGCCATTTGGCCGGCAAAGCTTTTGCGCAGGTTCTCGACGACGATGGCAGCGGAACTCATGCCCAGACTATGGGGGGCGGGGGCGCCTTGATCAAGCTCAACGCGGTGGGCGGGGCATATGCGTTTTCTGAAGGGATCAACGATCCGGGGTCCGCCATGTTCCAAACCCACCTGACCAACGCCGCCAATGTCCACGCCAGCGAAATCCAGTTGCGCCGCGTCGACGACGGCCCCGACCAACTGGTCGCCATGGTGCGCGGCGACGCGGTGCTGATGGCCGAGTTGGACGAGATCCAGGCCATGGACATGCTGTCCCAGGCATTCGCCGCCTGCGACGGCGCCGACCGGTTCACCCCGGGCGCCGCCCGCATGATGCGCATGACCGGCGAACGCCAGGGCCTGCCGGCCGGCGTCAGCCAAGTGCTGATGCAGTTCATGGCCGCCGGCGGCGGCCGCCGGCTGGTCGGCCGCATCGCCTATGAAGGCGACGTCTGCTGCGGGAGCTGCGGCGGCGGCTGATGCCAAGTCCCGATGTGTGACGCTTATCCGGTCTTGGCCGGATCCAGGGCGCCGCGAACCGTCACCACCACCTGCTGCTGTTCGGCCGGTGACAGATAGGGATGCATGGGCAGGCTGACCACCTCGGTGGCCAGTCGTTCCGACACCGGCACGCCGCCAGGGGCGACCGGGTAATCGGCGTACCCGGTCTGACGGTTGAGCGGACGCGGATAATAGATCCCGGTGGGAATGCCGGCTGCCCGGCAGGCGGCGATGACGGCATCGCGGTGCGGGGTGCGCAGGGTGTATTGCGCCCACACCGAACGGCTGGCGGCCGGGACGACGGGCAATGCCGCCATGTCGGAGAAGGCGGCGCCATAGGTTTCCGCCACCCGCTGCCGGGCCTCGATCTCGGCCGGGAACACTGTCAGTTTTTCCAGCAGGATGGCGGCCTGGATAGTGTCGAGGCGGGAATTCACCCCCACCCGCACGTTGTCGTATTTGTCGCCGCCCTTGCCGTGTACTCGCAACGACCGCAGCAATTCGGCCTTGGCGCCGTCGTCGGTGAACACCGCTCCGCCGTCGCCATAGCAGCCCAGGGGCTTGGCCGGGAAAAAGCTGGTGGTGGTGTAGTCGGCCAAGGTGCCGACGCGCTTGCCGCTGCGTTCGGCGCCGAAGGATTGGGCGGCGTCGGCGACCATGATCATGGCGTGGGCGGCGGCGATGCGGCCCAGGGCATGGTAATCGGCGGGCAGCCCGAACAGGTCCACCGCCACCACCATGCGCGGCCGCAGCCCGGCGGCGCGGGCGGCGCCCACCGCCGCGTCCAGGCTGGCCGGATCCATGTTGAAGCTGTCGGCCAGGACGTCGACGAAGACCGGGGTGGCCCCGGTCAGCGGCACAACCTCGGCGCTGGCGACGAAGGTGAAGGCGGGGACGAAGACGGCGTCGCCAGGCCCGATTCCCTCGGCCAGCAGCACCAGGGTCAGGGCGTCGGTGCCATTGGCGCAGGTCACGGTATGGGCGGCGCCGCAGAACGCCGACAGACGTTGTTCCAGTTCCGCCACTTCCGGCCCCATGATGAAGCCGCCATGGTCGAGGACGCGGGCGATGCGGGCGTCGATACGATTCCGCAAGGGGGCCATCTGGGCCTTGAGGTCGATGAAATCCATGGCGGTCAGCTTTCTTCGGCGGCGACCGACCCGTCGCGACGACGGTGGCGCCGGCCGCAAGCCGGACAGGCGCAATCGGCCCAGTCGTCGGCGGGCAGGCGTTCGCCGCAGACACAGACATGACCGATGATTCGGGCCGGGTTGCCCACCACCAGGGCGTGGTCGGGCACGTCGCGGGTGACCACGGCGCCGGCGCCGACCATGGCATGGCGGCCGATTGTGTGGCCGCAGACGATGGTGGCATTGGCGCCGATGGTGGCGCCACGCTTGACCAGGGTGGGCCGGAACTCGGCCTTGCGGTTGATTTCGGCGCGGGGGTTCAGGACGTTGGTGAACACCATGCTGGGGCCGCAGAAGACCCCGTCTTCCAGGGTGACGCCCTGGTAGACGCTGACGTTGTTCTGGATCTTGCAGCGGTCGCCGATCACGGCGTGCGGACCGATGCTGACGTTCTGGCCGACGACGCAATCGCGGCCGATCCGGCTGTGGGGCAGGACGTGGCTGAAATGCCAGATGCGGGTCCCCTCGCCGATGTCGGCGGGGGCGTCGATGATGGCGGTGGGATGGATGAACGGATCGTCGGCGCCATGGGGTGCGGCCATCGGAACCGGAACGCTGCTTTCCAGCGAATGCTGCGCCGCTTCCAGAACCTGCAGGACCCGCAATGCCTCGGCCCCGTCGGTGACCGGCTGGCGGTCGTGGGCGATGCAATCCAGGAAATGGGCGCATTCCAGTTTCAACGGTTCCGCCGGATCGAGGGGCACGGCCTCGCCCTCGGCCCGTTCCGGCACCGGCTCGCCCGCCTTCCAGTGGATGCGGTGGGAATATAGGGTGATCTTCTCGGCCCAGTCGCGACTGTCGTCGAACACCGCCATGCCGGTTTCCCCGACCACCACCAGTTTCTGTTCCTTGAAGGGATGCAGCCAGCTGACATGGATGTGGGCGGCCAGTCCGCTGGCGAAGCTGAGATGGGTGGTGGTGACGTCGGCGATGGATTTGTTGAGGAAATTGTGGCCGATGGCCAGCACCTGGTCGGGCATGGCCCCGGCCAGGGCCAGGATCATCGAGATGTCGTGGGGGGCGAAGCTCCACAGGATGTTTTCTTCGCTGCGCACCTTGCCCAGGTTCATCCGGTGCGACTGGATATAGCGCAGCTTGCCCAGCCGCCCGGCGGCGCAGATGCCGGCCAAGGTGACGAAGGCCGGGTGGTGGCGCAGCAGATGGCCGACCATCAGCAGGCGGCCCTGGCGCCGCGCCAGATCGCACAATTGCCGGGCCTGGGATTCGTGCAGGGCCAGTGGCTTTTCGCAAAGGACGTGCTTGCCGGCTTCCAGGGCTTGGCGGACCTGGTCGAAATGGGTGGCGGCCGGGGTGGCGACGACGATGCCGTCGATGGCGGGATCGGCCAGGATGGCGGCACTGTCGCGCACCGGCACGCCATGGCGCAGGGCTTGCGCCGCGGCTATGGCGGGGTTGCAGTCGGAGATCGCCGCCAAGGCTCCAAGCTGGCTGAAGTTGCGGACAAGGTTGGCCCCCCAATGGCCGCAACCGATGACGGCGACCTGGGGGGGGATGCCAGGACTGGACATGTTGCGGTTCTCGCCTTGATCCTGCACGGCAGGTTGTTCTAACCGCCTCTATAATCCTTGGCCGTTCTGAAGAAATCCCTAAGGCGAATGCCGGCATAGCGATAGCTGCCGTCGTTCTGACGGTCGAAGACGTTAGTGTAGTTCGACCATGAATCGCATCCGGTGCACACCGAATAGCCGTCCAGGTCCATGGCTAGATGCTTGGCGCGAAACTCCTTGAACAGGGGTGTCTGCCACAATTCTCGTAACGACCGGTCCTTGATGTTGCCAAGAATGACGTCCTTGCTGTCCTTGTACCATTGGAACATCCGACACACATGGACATCGCCGTTG
>JAIWOG010000054.1 GCA_020217035.1 Magnetospirillum sp.
GGGATCAGCGCGTCCGTGTCGGGCAATCTGGGCCGCAATATGGGGATCATGGCGTGGTCCATGCGCCGACGCTAGCACGACAAACGTTAACCCAATCTTGGTGAGATGACGGCAAGCTGTGACTGCATCCAGAAGGGAGCGCAGGATGAAGGGGATCATTCTGGCCGGGGGAACGGGAAGCCGTCTGCGTCCGGTCACCTTGGCCGTCTGCAAGCAATTGCTGCCGGTCTACGACAAGCCCATGGTGTTCTATCCGCTGTCGGTGCTGATGCTGGCCGGCATCGACGACATCCTGTTGATCTCCACCGAACGCGACCAACCGCTTTTCCGGAATCTTTTGGGGGACGGCAGCCATCTGGGCGTCAAGATCCGCTATGCGGTCCAAGACAGCCCCGCCGGCTTGCCCCAGGCATTCACCATCGGCGCCGACCACATGGACGGGCAGCGCACCGCCATGGTTCTGGGCGACAATATTTTCTTCGGCGAAGGCATGGGCAGCCTGCTGATGGCGGCCATGGGCGGTGCCGGCGCGGTGGGGTTCTGCACCCGCGTCACCGACCCGCAGCGTTACGGCGTGGTGTCGTTCGGCGCCGACGGCAAGGTCCGCGCCTTGCAGGAAAAGCCCAAGAAGCCAGTGTCCGACTGGGCGTTGACCGGGCTTTACGTGGTCGATGGCGACGCGCCGGAGCGTGCGGCGAAGCTGAAGCCGTCTTCGCGCGGCGAGTTGGAGATGGTCGACTTGCTGGGCTCGTATCTGGACCAGGGCCGGCTGTCGATGATCAAGGTCGGCCGTGGCTATGCCTGGTTCGACGCCGGCACCCACGATTCCTTGCTGGAAGCGTCCGAATTCGTCCGCACGGTGGAAGGCCGTCAGGGTTTGAAGGTGGCGTGTCTGGAAGAAATCGCGCTTCGGCGCGGCTTCATCGACCTGGACCGTTTCGCCCGATTGGCCCACGATGCGGGCGACACGTCCTATGGACGCTATCTGCAAGCCGTTCTGGCCGAAACGCGGGGGGAATGATGCAAGGCAAGGTGGCGGTGGTGACAGGCGCCGGGCGCGGCATCGGCCTCGCCGTCGCCAAGCTGTTGGCGTCACGCGGCGCCACGGTACTGCGTGTCGGACTGGGCGGCGAGGAATCCGACGATTACCTGGCCGCCGACATGGGTGATTCCGAACAGGTGGCGGCTCTTTACCGTCAGGTGCACAAGCGGTTCGGCCGCCTTGACATCCTGGTCAACAATGCCGGCATGCTGGGGGACGCCCGTCTGGGGATGATCTCCACCGAGATGATGAACCGGGTGCTTTCGGTCAACCTGATGGGGGTGATCGCCAACATCCAGGCGGCGTCCAAGCTGATGCGGCGGTCGGACGGCGGGGCCATCGTCTCGCTGTCCTCCATCGTCGGCCTGCGCGGCAATGTCGGGCAAACCGTCTATGCCGCCTCCAAGGCGGGGGTGGTCGGCGCCACCCTGTCGGCGGCCAAGGAACTGGCGCCCGACAACATCCGGGTCAACGCGGTGGCGCCGGGCTTCATCGACACCGACATGGTCGGCCATCTGGACGCGCAGACCACCGCCCAACGGCTGGCGGCCATTCCCCTGGGCCGCGCCGGCACCGCCGACGAGGTGGCCGAGGTGGTGGCATTCTTATGTTCCGACGCCGCCCGCTATGTCACCGGGCAGGTGGTCGGCGTCGACGGAGGCATGGTGCTATGAGCAACGCCCCCAGCTACGTCATCGCCGGGGCGGGCGGATTGGGGCGCGAAGTGGCTGTCTACGCCCGTGATTGCGGCCTGCCCGTGCGCGGCTTCCTGGACGACACCGACGCCGATCCACGGGCTTTCGGGTTGGACATTCCCGTGCTGTCGGCCATCGATTCCTATGTTCCGCAGCCCCATGACTGCGTGCTGGTGGCGGTGGGCGACCCCGCCGCCCGCGCCGCCGTCGCCGCCCGTCTGACTTTGCGTGGCGCCGATTTCGGCCTTTTGGTTCATCCTTTGGCCTATGTGGCCACGCCTTCGGCCCTGGGGCCGGGCTCGGTGGTGGCGCCGTTCGCCACCATCGGCCTGAACGCCCGGTTGGGGGCCCATTGCCTGGTCAACACCCATGCCGGCATCGGCCACGATTGCTGCCTGGGAGACGCTTGCGTGGTGTCGCCCCACGCGGTGGTCAACGGCTTCGCCCGCCTGGGGGCGCAGGTGCTGCTGGGTTCGTCGTCGGTGGTGGCGCCGCGCTGCGCTGTCGGCGACCGGGCCAGGCTGTCCGCCGGCTCCGTGGTGCTGTCGGACGTCGCCGCCGACGTCACCATGTGGGGCAATCCGGCGCGGGCCTTGCCGCCGGCGCCGCCAGGCTCTAAACAAAAATGACCGAACTTGGGATTTAGGATCAGGCCATGGATGTGCAGGCGATGTTGGACCAGGGGCGCGAACATCACCGCGCCGAACGCTATGGCGATGCCGGCCGCTGCTACAAGGCGGTGCTGGAAGCCGATCCCGACAATGTCGACGCCTTGCACTTGATGAGCGCCCTGGCCCAGATGGTGGGCGACAACCAGATGGCCGCCAGCCTGGCGTTGCGGGCCATCCAACTGCAACCCGACTGGCACGCGCCTTACGTGGCGCTGGGCAATGCCTGCCAGGCCGGCGGGCGGCTGGACATGGCGGTGGACGCCTTCCAGAAGGCGGTGACCCTGTGTCCCGAGGCGCCGGAAGCCTATTTGAACCTGGCCAACGTGTTGAACGAGTTGGGACGCCATGACGAGGCCGCCAAGATGGCGGTCGAGGCGGTGGTCATCGACGGCTCGCTGCCCGAGGCTCACAACGCCTTCGGCAACGCCCTGTCCGGGATGCACTCGCCCGAAGAGGCGGTGGAAGCCTATCAGAAGGCGGTCTACCTGCGTCCCGATTGGGACGTTCCGTGGTTCAACATCGGCGTCGCCTTGGCGGCCCAGGGCAAGCATGGCGAGGCATTGGCCAGCTATCGGCATTCCATCGGCCTGCTGGATTCGCCGCTCAAACGCTATAACTTGGGCAATTCCCTGGCCGCCGAAGGGCGGCTTGCGGAAGCGGCGGCCGAGTACGCCGCCGCCTTGGAGCAAGATGCCGATTACGTCGACGCCTTCAACAACCTGGGGGCGACTCTGAAGGACATGGAACGTCTGGACGAGGCCGAGGCCAACCTGCGTCACGGCGTCGAACGGGCGCCCGAAGCCGCCGACCTGCACTGGAACCTGTCCCTGGTGCAGTTGATGAAGGGCGACTGGGCCAATGGTTGGCGCGAATATGAATGGCGCTGGCAGATGCCCACCTTCGCGCCGTTCCTGCGGGATTTTCCCGCCCCCGCCTGGCAGGGCGAGGATCTGGCCGGCAAGACCATCCTGGTGGCCGCCGAGCAGGGGTACGGCGACGCCATCGAGTTTTGCCGTCTGGCCCCGCTGTTGGCGCGGCGCGGCGCCAAGGTGGTGCTGGAATGCCGCAAGGGGCTGAAGCGTCTATTCGCCAGCTTGGCCGGGCTCCACCAGGTGGTGTCCCCCGGCGACGATTACGGCGCCTTCGATTTCGTCGTGCCGCTGATGAGCTTGCCCTATCGGCTGGGCTTGAACCTGGACACTCTGCCGGCCGCCATTCCTTACTTGGCGCCGCCGTCCGATGCCGGCGACTTTTCCGACGTGGCCGTGGCTTCTGGGCTGAAGGTGGGTTTGGTGTGGGCGGGGGGCGCCAGCCGCCGCGACAACGCCCAACGTTCCTGCCGGGCCGCCGATTTGCGGCCGTTGCTGGACGTGCCCGGGTGCTGCTTCTATTCGCTGCAAGTGGGGCCTGAAGCCGGGCAACTCGATGACCTGCCCGGCGTGGTCGATCTGGCACCGCGCCTGGGCGACTTCGCCGACACCGCCGCCGCCTTGGCCGCCCTCGACATCCTGGTGTCGGTGGACACCGGGGTGGTGCACCTGGCTGGCGCCCTGGGCAAGCCGGTCCGGGTGCTGTTGTCGCGTCCCAGCAACGGTTTCCTGTGGATGCTGGACCGTCAGGATTCGCCCTGGTATCCCGGCGATTTCCGTCTGCTGCGTCAGGACCGCGCCAACGATTGGGCCGGATTGGTCGAACGGGTCGCCGCCGAATTGCGGGAAAGGGCCGGGTCGTGAGCCCCGATCACCTGCGCACGCTGGCTCAGGCGTTCCGCGACACCTTCGACCTGGCCGCCGATGCGGCGGTCGAGGGGCTGGCCTATCAGGGCATTGCCGCTTGGGATTCTGTGGGGCACATGCGGCTGGTGGCGGCGATTGAGACCGCCTTCGACCTGATGCTGGACACCGACGACGTGATCGGGATGTCGGATTTCGCCAAGGCGGTGGAGATCGTCGGCCGTCACCTGGATGAAGGGCTATCCCCATGACTTTCCGCTTCGAACGACATTACGCCGACATGGCTGGCGCCACCTTCGCCTCGGAGCCTTACTTTCGCAGCGCCTGGCGGTTTCGGGGTGAGTTGCTGAGCCAATGGATCGCCGAGGGTGAAACGGTCTTGCCGCGCCTGCTGACCCGGTTCACCACCCTGGAACGGCGTTATGTGGTGAATTGCGGTATCGAGGACGGCGCCATGACCGGCCTGTTCGTCTACGTTCCCAAAGGAACGGTTCATGCTCCGCTCGACGCGCTGGAGCACTGGAGCGAAGGGGTGCTGCGCGGCAAGACTGTGGACATGCCCGAATACGTGAATTACGACACTATCAGCTTGTTGGCCGACCTGGCCGACGGCGTGGACACGGTGTTGGAATTGGGGGCTGGTTACGGATTGCAATTGTTCCGGTTGTTTTACGCGGGTGCCCCCGCCGACGCCCGGTATGTCGCCGCCGACATCAGCCAAGCCGGACTGGATTTGGGCGAAAGCCTGTCCCGGCTCGAGCCGCGGATGAACTTTTCCACTGTCGCTTTCGACATCGCCCGTCCCGATTGGTCGGTGTTGAAGGGCAGCCGCAAGGCCCTGATCTTCACCCATTGGTCCATGATGTACGCCCCGAAGGTGCCCGATGACTTTTTTGGTGGTCTGGCGGGGTGGCCCGGCGAGGCCGTCATGGTCTTCGTCGAGCCGTTGGGGTTTCAATGGGGAGGGGGGCACCCGGTCTCCGAGAAGCAGCGAGAGGCAGCGGAGATGGGGGCGTTGAACGGCGATTTCGCCGAGGCGCTGTCGGCTGCCGCCGCGAAAGGCTGGATCGAGCCGCTGGTGGTCGCCAACGATGTGTTTTCCCGAAGCCAGCATCCGTTCGACCTGTGCAGCGTGGTGGTGTGCTCGAAACCTGCCGGGTGAGAAATGATTCACCGTCTTTTAAGACCTGTGGGGATAAAGTATGGGGGTGGAAAGCAATTCAGTGGCGACAAAATGTCGTCGCGCCTGGGCGCAAGGTGTGCTAAGGTCTGGATGCTTGAAGCTGCTGTCGGGTGTTCAAGGTGTCTAAAAGGCGCCGTTCCTGGCGGCTTTGATTAACCGGCCTTCCAGAATGGGGGTGTGCCATGGCTGACAACGTTACTCTCTCTTCCTCGATCCGTTCGAACCTGCTGTCGTTGAACCAGACCTCGAGCTTGGTGCAGCGTACCAACTCGCGTCTGTCCACCGGCCTGAAAGTTTCCAGTGCCATCGACGACGCCGTCGCCTACTTCCAGTCCAAGGCGCTGAGCGACCGCGCCAGCGACTTGACCACCCGTAAGGACGGTATCGATCAGGGCATCTCTTCGTTGAAGACCGCGCTGACCACCCTGGAATCCCAGGAAAAGCTGATGGTCCAGATGAAGGGTGTCATGCTCAGCGCGAAGTCGGCGACCAATGCCGAGCGCTCTGACCTGGCGACCCAGTATCAGACCCTGGCCTCGCAGATCACCAATCTGGTGAACGACGCGTCCTATCAGGGCTTGAACCTGCTGAACGCCACCACCGCCCAGCTGACCGTCCAGTTCTCCGACAAGACCGCCGCCCAGTTGCAGGTGCAAGGCGTGGACGTCCGTGTCAGCCAACTGGCCGGTTTCACCTATGCTGGGACCAGCTCTTTGGGCACCGACCTGACGGCGGCCTCTGGCCTGACCGGTGGTGGTTCGGTGTGGTCCGCCGTGTCCAACTCGGTCTCGGTGTTCGACGCCATGATCGAAAAGATGGACTCGGCCATCACCACCGTTCGTTCGAACGCCAAGAACATCGGTACCAACGTCGCCCTGCTTCAGACCCGTGCCGACTTCACCAAGTCGTACGTGAACACCCTGAAGGAAGGCTCCGACAAGCTGAGCTTGGCCGACCTGAACGAAGAAGGCGCGAACCTGGTCGCCTTGCAGACCCGTCAGCAGCTGGGTATCCAGGCGCTGTCGTTCGCTGGTCAGCAAGAACAGGGCGTGCTGTCGCTGTTCCGGTAATATCGGTGACGTGAACGAGAAAGCGGTGCGGGGGCGACCCCGCACCGTTTTTTCATGTCTGTTCGCAAGGGGGCGGGGTGTACCAGGAAAACATCGTCGCGGCGGGCGAGTTGGACGCCCATCTGTTCGAAGTGCTGCGTCATTCCAAGGTGGATGGCACTCGCGTCGACGGCGAAGTTCCGCTGGTGGCGCTGGATTTCCTCGATCGTTTGCCAGGATTGGATGACGCGCAGGCCGCCGCCCTGTGGTGCGAGATGGCCGACGTCCTGGCAGGTCTGAATTTTGTTTATTCCGCATGGATGGCTTATCAGCAGGCCGCGGCACGGTGTCCGCAGGCATTGGCCCGGGGCGAGGTCATATCGCGTCGTGCCGACATGTTGGATCGCCATGGTTACGGCATGCGTGCGTCCTGTGATCGCCGTTTGGCGGCCCGATTGCGGGGCCAGCCTTTTCCTGCCGGCCGCATCGTCGAATTGGAGGACGACGGCTTGGCCGTGGTGTCCTGTCAAGGCGACCGCGACGAGTTCGCCCGTCTGTCGGCGAGCTTCGTCTCGCCTTTGCGTAACGATCCCATGCGGGATCCGGCCACCGTCAAGCCAGGCTTCCACGCCGTCAGGGTGGATCGTTTCGGACTGCCGGTGGATCTTTCCTTCCTGGTGGTCGACAGCGAGTATCGTCCGATTGTGCAGGTGGAATGCGATGCCCTGGGTGACGACGTGCTGGCTTGCCGCAACACCAGCATCGAGCTGACGCCGTTGTGCGAAGCCGGCTATCGCGCCTTTCCCCTGGCGCTCAGGCAATTAGAGATGAACGCGCAATGGATTGGCGCCGCCGAAATCATGCTGCAGGCATGGGACGACGATCCCAACGAAACGGTGCTCGCCTGGGCGTCGCGGCGGCGTGCGGTGGTCATCCCCATGCGTTACGCGACCATCCGGCTTGACCGTCCCTTGGCCGACATCCTGGCCGATTTTCGCCAGACCCATCGCAACCTGGCGCGCTGGGGGCTGTCCAACCTGACGTTCCAATCTTCCTTCACTCACCCCCCGCTGGATTTGATCCGCTCTTATCGACATCTGGTGACCCAGGAAGGGCGCATGTTGTTGGAAACCGAGGCCGAGACGCTCGCGCGATTGGAACGGGGCGAGATCAGTCTGCACGCCGCGTTGCGCCAAGGTGTTCGCGAGACGGTGGTGTCGGTCTCCTATTGCGGAGACGTCGCCTATTACAGCGGCGCGGTGCGGAGTCATGACCAGGTCAAGTCGTCGGCGCAGGGGCTGATCTATCAGATCGTCGCGGAATTACGGGAACGCGGTATCCGCGAACTGATCCTGGGCGACCTGCTGGAGGGAACTGGATTCGATCCCAAGCTGCGCAGCATCGCCGCCTTCAAGGCTGGGTTCACCAAAAGCTTTCGATCGGGCAAGTGGGTCCGCGTCCATAGCGGCATTGCTCCGTCCATCCTGGATGTCTCGTCCTGAGCCGTTCACTTAACCGAAAATAAAGGGATTGTGCCAAACAATCGGCCAGTAATAATCGCCCTGGCCAGAAAGGTCGTCCTTCATGTCGTACCCAAATTACGGTCAAGCTTCCTACAATTCCATGCCGCAGCCAGGCAACCCCCGCGCGACCGAGGCTTGGGCGCTGACCGAGGCGGCCCGCCGGATGTCCTTGGCCCAGAAGCCCGAGGTCAGCGACGAGGAATTGCTGGTTGCCGTGCGCCTGAACTGGCGCCTGTGGACGATCTTCCAAGCCGAGTTGGCTTCGCCGGAATGCCCGTTGCCGCTTGAGATGCGCCAGGACATGTTGTCCTTGTGCAACTTCATCGACAAGCGAACGGTGGAAATCATTTCAGACGTTGACCGGGCGAAGATCGACGCGCTGATCAACATCAATCGCCAGATCGCGGCCGGCCTGTTCGCCACTCCCAGTCAAGCGGAAGAGGCGTCCGCCGACCAGACGGCGGCTCCGGCCTCGACCAACGACGTGGTCTAAGCCACAGTCATCATCACCATTCAGGGGGAAGAGTCGATGACCGGCACCGAAACGCCGTCCGCCGTCGGCGGAATGTATGCCGAGTTCAAGAAGCTGTTGGACGCCGACCAATTGCTCCCAGCCATGGAACTGGCCGAAAGCGCGTCCGCCCAAAGTCGTGATCCGCTTTTGTGTGTTTTCGCTCTGGCCTCGATAGCTTATCGCCAGGGGATGATCGGCAGCGCCATCCAATTGGTGAAGGAAATGCACGAATCCGGTCAGGACGTGGCTGACACCCACGAATTGCTGGCCATCCTCTATTGCCAAGCCGGATTGTTGTCCAAGGCTCTTTACCACAGCAAGGAAGCCACCATCTCGGCGTCCGACGGGCGGATGATCGCCTTGTTCGGCCCGGCCCTGCCCAACTTCACCCAGGCGTTATCCAACGCCCCGCATAAGCCGTTGATGCGGTCCGCCCAGGCGGCGCTGGACCGTTGGGACGTGGCGACCGCTATCATGCACGTTGAGCAACATCTGATGGTGGCCCCCGACGACGTCGAGGCCATCGACCTTTACGCCAACGCCTTGATCCAGGATGGCCGCATGGCCAAGGCATTGGGCATGCTGCGCTCGCTGGTCACCCTGGCCGGCCCCAAGCCGACCTTGCTGTCGCGAATCGGCAATTGCCTGGTCTCCATGGGGCGCCACGACCAGGGATTGGCCGCCCAGCGGGCCGCCTTGGTCGAAGCACCCAGCGCCATTCCGCTGTGGGGGGCGCTGGCGGCCGATCTGGTCTATCTGCCGCGTGGCCATTCCGATGCCCAATCCCTGACACGGCAATGGGCCGAGTGCGTCGAGACCAAGGCGGTGAAGTCGCCGCGTCCGGCGCCGTTGATGGGCAAGTCCGACAAGGCGCTGGTCGCCTTCCTGTGCTCTCAACGCCTTAGCCCCATCGAACAGGAAATGCTGTCCAAGCTGGTCGGCGGCCTGGATCGTCAGCGGTTCCAGACCCTGTGCCTGGGCAACGGCGAACTGAATGCCAAGCACAACGTCATCTTCCGTGGTGTGTTCGACCGCTGGCGCAATGTCGCCGAACTGGATGTCTTGACCCTGGGGGCGCTGATCCGTGGCGAAGGCGTGTCCATTCTGATCGACATGGATGGGCTTAAGGCTGCTGCCCGCGCCGGCTTGTTCCTGCGCAACTGCGCCCCGTTGCAATCGGCTTGGCTGAACGCCCCGGCCCATGGTCCGGTGCCGGGCGCCAACATGCATCTGGTGTCGCAGTCCCGTGGCTTGCCGGGTGAGGTGGTGGTGCCGGGCGGGCGCTACCTTTGCGACGTGGTGCCGTTCTCGGCCGGACCGTCCCCGTCTGCCGGTGGCGGCTTTTGTTTCGGCGCCGATGCATCGATGGGACAGATCACGCCGCAAACGGCGGCCCTGTGGTCGCGGGTTCTGGCGGCGGTGCCGGGCAGCATGTTGTTGCTGCGCGACCACGGTCAATTCGCCGAGTCCGACAACGTCAGCGCCTTGATCGATTCGTTCGGCAATTTCGGCGTCGCCCACAGGATCGACGTGGTTGCCGGCGAATTACAGGATTTCTGTGCCCAGGTGGACGTCATGCTGGCTCCGGTG
>JAIWOG010000322.1 GCA_020217035.1 Magnetospirillum sp.
TACTCGCCGAATTTCGACCGCATCATCAACGCCACCGGCAGGTCGATCGGCGGGCTGCAATATTGCCGTTCGTCGCTGCCGCGCTTCAGAAAGGAATAGGTCTTCCAATCCTCGCCGGCCACGTCGCGCAGCGCCCGCCGCGCCACCCGGTCGGCCAGGGTGTCGCCGCGCCTGGACGGCAGGAAGGAATAGCCCCGTTCGTCGCCGACGCAGGACAGCACGAAACCGGCCTTGGTATGGGCTTTCATGTGTTGCGCGTGGCGGCTGAGATAGGCCACCGCGCCAATCACCTCGACTAGGAACAAGATGCGGTAGGTGAAGCGGCGGTCCCGCTCGGCCAGCCAGCGCCCCAGGGCAGCGGCCAGAACCGGGCCGGACAATTCGTTGTTGGCCATGGATGGATGGCAGACATAGGTTGAGAGCAGGATTTCGTCGGTCTCGCGGCCCGGCAGGATCAGTTCGCCGTAATTGATGCATCCGGGCTTCAAGTCCGTGTCGATCACCACCCGATAGCGTCCCGGCTTCAACGCCTGGCGTTGGGCGTGGCTGAGGCAGAACCCCCAATAGCGACGGTAATAGCTGGTGACATAGGGTATCCAGTCCGGAGTCTCGGGCTGTGAATAGAGGTGCGGTTGCAATTCATCCAGGGTCAGCCAGCGATCCACCGGTTCGGAATAGTTCACCACGTGAAGATTGTGGTTGGCGGCGTCGACGACGCGGTTGCCGTCCTCGTCCTCGATCCAGGCGGCGCGAAAGGTCCATTCGTCGGGGACCGTCCAGTCGAAGCACTGGGTTCCGGACGGCACGTCGTGGATTTCCATGCCGGGCAGCAGATCGCGCAAATACTCCAGGGTCTGGCGCACACCGGGGCCGGACAAGCTGCGCATGATGGGGAACAGATCGCTGGCCCAAGCGTGCATGTCATGGCCTACTTGGATGAACGCGGTCATGGGTGCGGGTCTCCCTTTTGCTTCCCAGGCCACGCTATCAAGCGCCGTTTACCAAATACTTACCGTTCCAGCACACCATGCCATTCGAGAAACTCCCCCTTTGGAAAGAAAGCCCGGCCATGAGCGAGTCCTTGCAGAAATACGACAACGCCTTTCTGGAAACCTTTTCGGTGGACGCGGCGGCGCTTGCGGGCGACCTGGCTTACAATTCCATCCCCGAATGGGATTCCATCGGCCACATGAACCTGATGGGCGCCCTGGAAGACGCCTTCGACATCGCGCTTGAAACCGACGACATCGTCGAGTTCAGCTCGTACAGCAAGGGCAAGGAAATCGTCGCCAAATACGGCGTCGTGCTGTAAGGCGTCCGCTGATGGCGGCGCCCGACCTGTTTCGCCGCCTGGACCGGCATGGCGACCGCCCAGCGCTGATCGGCGCCGACGGTTCCGTCGTCAGCTATGCCGAAATGCTGGCGGCGGGCGATCGTTTGGCCGCCGGCTTGCGTGGTCAGCGGGTGCTGGCGGTCGTCATCTGCCGCAACGATCCTGATTGCATCGCCGGCTATGTGGGGCTGATGCGGGCCGGCGCCGCTGTGATGCTGCTGCATCACAGCGTCAAGCCCGACCAGCTTGACGCCATCCTGGCCCGCTTTTCGCCGCAGGTGATCTATGCCCCGTCGGGCTTTGGCGCCCTGGGGCACAATCTGGCCCATCTGGGCGGCTATGTGCTGGCTCGCCTGTCGGAACAGGGGCCTGGGCTGCACGACGACTTGGCGCTGCTGCTGACCACCTCGGGGACCACCGGCAGCCGTAACTTCGTGCGTCTCAGCCACGCCAACATCGCCGCCAACGCCGCTTCCATCGCCGAATATCTGGAGATCGGGCCGCAAGAGCGGCCCATCACCACCATGCCGCTGTCTTATTCCTATGGGCTTTCCATCCTGCATTCGCATCTGCTGCAAGGGGCGGGGCTGGTCTGTTGTGAAGACAGCGTGGTCAGCCCGCTGTTCTGGAAGCTGATGCGCGAACAGGCGGTGACCAGCTTGGGCGGCGTGCCCTTCATCTATGACATGCTGAAGAAGCTGCGCTTCGGCCGCATGGAGCTGCCGGCGCTGAAGACGCTGACCCAGGCGGGCGGGCGCATGGCCCCCGAATTGGTGGCCGAATTCGCCGAGATCTGCGCCGCCACCGGCCGCAAGCTGTTCGTCATGTATGGCGCCACCGAGGCCACGGCCCGCATGGCCTTCGTCCCCTGGGAGCAATTGCGTCACCGTCCCGGCAGCATCGGCCGGGCCATTCCCGGCGGCAGGATGTGGCTGGAAGACGAAGAGGGAGAGGTGATCAGCGAGGCCGACACCACCGGCGAGTTGGTCTATGGCGGCGCCAACGTGTCCTTGGGCTATGCCGCCCAAGCCGACGATTTGGCGAAGGGCGACGACAACCTTGGCGTTTTGCGCACCGGTGACATGGCACGCATGGATGCGGACGGTTACTTTTTCATCGTCGGCCGGCGCAAGCGGTTCCTGAAAGTGTTCGGCAACCGGGTCAACCTGGACGAGTTGGAGCGTTTGCTGGCCGAAGACGGATTGGAATGCGCCTGTTCGGGGGGCGACGATTCCTTGCGGGTCTTCGTGGTGGGCGACGTCGAGGCGGCCAAGGCGGCGGTGGTCGCCCGCACCAGCCTGACCACCCAGATGTTCAAGGTGGCGTCCATCGCCGCCATCCCGCGCCAGGAATCGGGCAAGGTGGATTACGCGGCGCTGGGGGGTGGCCATGGCTGAGTTGGACGACCTGCTGGCGCGTGATCCCTTCGCCTTGTCCTCGGCCGACAAGGCGCCGCTTTTCGCTGCAGCCCTGGGCCAGTTGACCCGCCACCATCGCGACCATTGCGCCGATTACGCCCGTATCCTCGACGTGCTGGGCTTCGACGCGGACCGGTCCCACGCCATCGAGGATTTCCCCTTCCTGCCGGCGCGATTGTTCAAGCTTAGGCGTCTGCAAAGCGTCGCCGACGACCAGGTGCACAAGGTGCTGACCTCGTCGGGGACCAGCGGCCAGGCGCCGTCGCGCATCGTGCTGGACGCCGCCACCGCCAGCCTTCAGACCAAGGTGCTGACCCGCATCGTCGGCGACTTCATCGGAAGGTCGCGGCTGCCCATGCTGGTGGTCGACGCGCCCGGCACGGTGAAGAACCGCAATTCCTTTTCCGCCCGCGCCGCCGGCATCCTGGGTTTTTCAATGTTCGGCCGCAATCCGACCTATGCGCTGACCGACGACATGGAACTGGATTGGGACAGCCTGGACCGCTTCCTGGCCGCCCATGGCGACGGACCGGTGCTGATGTTCGGCTTCACCTTCATGGTCTGGCAGTGTTTCGTCGAGCCCCTGCGCCGCATGGGACGGCGGTTGAACCTGGACCAGGCGGTGCTGATCCATGGCGGCGGTTGGAAGAAGCTGGCCGACCAGGCGGTGGACGATGCTGGCTTCAAGGCCGGGCTGGCCCAGGTGGGCGGCATCGGCCGGGTGCACAATTACTATGGGATGGTGGAACAGACCGGTTCCATCTTCATGCAATGCGCGGCCGGGCGCCTGCATTGCCCGGTGTTCTCGGACATCGTCATCCGCGACGCCCATCTGGCGCCGGTGCCCGACGGCCAACGCGGATTGGTGCAATTGGTGTCGCTGTTGCCCAAATCCTATCCCGGCCATGTGCTGCTGAGCGAGGACGAGGGCACCATCATCGGCGCCGACGATTGCCCCTGTGGCCGGCCGGGCAAGACCTTCACCATCCATGGCCGCGCCGCCATGGCCGAAATCCGGGGGTGCAGCGATACCTATGGCGGAAAATAGCCCCTTGATCCGCTTGGCCGGAACCGACCCCAGCGACACCCGCCCGCGGGTGCCCTTCGCCCCCGAGGTGCTGGACTTCCTGGCCGATTTGTCCAAGGAACTGCGCGGCAATGCCGACGCCCGCCATATGGGCGACGTCCAGACCTTCGCCTTCTGGTGCCGTCGCGCCAACCTTGACCGCCTGCGCACCGCCCATGACGATGGAACGCGGCGGCTGGGGCGCGGGCTGGCCTTTCACGTGGCGCCGGCCAACGTGCCGATCAACTTCGCCTTTTCCCTGGCCTTCGGCTTGCTGGCCGGCTGCGCCAACATCGTGCGCGTTCCTTCCGCCCCCCATGCGGTGGTCGATTTGGTCGCCCAGGTGGTGGGCGACGTCCTGGCCCGTCACTCGGACCTGGCCGCCGCCAACACCTTGGTGCGCTATGACGCGGCAAGCCAGCATTCGGCCGAATTCTCGGCCCGCGCCGACGCCCGCATCCTGTGGGGCGGCGATTCCACCGTCTCGGCCTTACGCGCCTTGGCCTCGCCGCCGCGATGCGTGGATGTGGCCTTCGCCGACCGCACCTCGTTCTGTGTCATGGATGCCCCATCAGTGTTGGGCTTGGACGCGGCTGGTTTGGACAGACTGGCCCACGGCTTTTTCAACGACACCTATCTGATGGATCAGAACGCCTGTTCGTCGCCCCATGTGGTGGTGTGGCTGGGCGAGGGCGGCGAAGCCGCAGCATTGCGTTTCTGGGGCGCCCTGGGGCGCAAGGCGGCGACCGATTACCCCCAGGCCCCGGTGCAGGCGGTGGACAAGCATGCCGATCTGCTGGAAGCGGTGCTGGACGGTGAACCGATCACCCGCGCCCGCACATATGGGGGCGCCGTCACCGTGCTGGAATGGTCGGGGCTGCCGAGCGATTTGGGGGCGTGCCGGGGACGTTTCGGCCTGTTCCGGCAATGGCTGACCGCAAGCCTTGAGCCTTTGGTGCCGCATCTGGACGGACGGTTCCAGACCCTGACCTGTTTCGGCATGGATGTGGACGCTTTGGCCGATTTCGTCGTCGCCCATCGCCTGTCCGGAATCGACCGGGTGGTGCCGGTGGGCGAGGCCCTGGATATGGGGCTGGTTTGGGACGGTTACGACCTGATCGGCCAGCTCAGCCGGGTGGTGGACGCGCGGACAGGCCGCCCTTGACCGCAACCGGCGCGGTGGTTAGGTTTGCCGACCAACTTGTCACACCACTCTGACGGCGGAAACCCATGGGCCAAATCGGCGCCAAGAAGCCCAGCTTCCAGCAACTGATCCTGACGCTGCACCAGTTCTGGGCGGAACAGGGCTGCGTCATCTTGCAGCCCTACGACATGGAAGTGGGCGCGGGCACCTTCCACCCGGCCACCACCCTGCGGGCCTTGGGCCCCGATCCGTGGAAATGCGCCTATGTGCAGCCGTCGCGCCGCCCCAAGGACGGCCGCTATGGCGAGAACCCCAACCGCCTGCAGCATTACTACCAATACCAGGTGTTGCTGAAGCCCAGCCCGGCCAATTCCCAGGAACTGTACCTGGAAAGCCTGCGCCGTCTGGGCGTCGATCCCCTGGCCCACGACATCCGCTTCGTCGAGGACGACTGGGAAAGCCCGACCTTGGGCGCCTGGGGCCTGGGTTGGGAAGTGTGGTGCGACGGCATGGAAGTGACCCAGTTCACCTATTTCCAGCAAGTCGGCGGCATCGAATGCGACCCCGTGGCGGTCGAGCTGACCTATGGCCTGGAACGTCTGGCCATGTACATCCAGGGTGTGGAAAACGTCTATGACCTGGATTTCAACGGCGACGGCGTGACCTATGGCGACGTCTTCCTGCAAGCGGAAAAGGAATATTCCGCCCATAATTTCGAACACGCCGACACCGACATGCTGTATCAGCACTTCGTCGATGCCGAGAAGGAATGCCAGAACCTGCTGGCCGCCGGTCTGGCGCTGCCCGCCTATGACCAGTGCATCAAGGCGTCGCACCGCTTCAACCTGCTGGATGCCCGTGGCGTCATCTCGGTGACCGAGCGTCAGTCCTATATCGGCCGCGTCCGCGCACTCGCCAAGGCGTGCTGCGAAGGCTGGCTGGCCAGCCGTACCAAGTCGGAGGCCTGATCCATGGCCGAGTTGCTGCTTGAAATCTTTTCCGAGGAAATCCCCGCCCGCATGCAGGCCCGCGCCGCCGAGGACCTGCTGCGCATGGTCACCGAGGGCTTAAGCAAGAACGGGCTGACCTTCGAGGCTGCCAAGTCCTATGTCACCCCACGCCGTCTGGTGCTGGTGGTCGAAGGGCTGCCGGTGGCCGGCCCCGACGTTTCGGAAGAAAAGCGCGGACCCCGTGTCGGCGCCCCGGAACAGGCCATGGCCGGCTTCCTGGCTTCCACCGGCATGTCGCTGGACCAGTTGGAACAGCGCGACACCGGCAAGGGCGTGTTCTATTTCGCAATCATCAACAAGAAGGGCCGCCCGACGGTTGAGGCCGCCCGCGACGTCATCGAGACGGTCCTGGCCGACTTCCCCTGGCCCAAGTCGCAGCGTTGGGGCGCCAATTCGGTACGTTGGGTGCGGCCGCTGCAATCCATCCTGTGCCTGTTCGACAGCCAAGTGGTGCCGGTGTCTTTCGGCCCGATCACGGCCGGCAACGTGTCGCGCGGCCATCGCTTCCTGGCGCCCGCCGAGTTCCAGGTCAAGGATTTCGCCGATTACGCCGCCAAGCTGGCCGCCGCCAAGGTGATGCTGGACCCGGTGGAACGCCGCCATTCCATCCTGCGTCAGGCCGAAGAAGCCGCCGCCCGCGAAGGCTTCGCCCTGCGAGTCGATGACGGCCTGCTGGCGGAAGTCACCGGTCTGGTGGAACTGCCCAACGTTATGGTCGGCACCATCGACGACACGTTCATGGCGGTGCCCCAGGAAGTGCTGATCACCTCCATGCGCTCGCACCAGAAGTATTTCTCGGCGTTGAAGGCCGACGGCTCGTTGGCGCCCCGTTTCCTGGTGGTGTCCAACATGGAAACCACCGATGACGGCCGCGCCGTCGTCGCCGGCAACCAGCGCGTTCTGCGGGCACGGCTGTCCGATGCCGCCTTCTTCTGGGACACCGACCGCAAGGCCCGCCTGGATTCCCGCCTGCCCAAGCTGGCCGAGCGTCTGTTCTATGCCAAGCTGGGGACCATGGCCGACAAGGTCGAGCGCATGGCCAAACTGGCCCGTCACCTGACCGCTTTCGTGCAAGGGGCCGGTGCCGACGATGCCGAACGCGCCGCGCGACTGGCCAAGGCCGATTTGTCCACCGAGATGGTGGGCGAGTTCCCCGAGCTTCAGGGCATCATGGGCCGCTATTACGCGCTCCATGATGGCGAGAAGCCCGCGGTGGCCGATTCCATCGCCGGCCATTACGCCCCCCAAGGTCCGTCGGACGCGGTTCCCACCGCGCCGCTCACCATCTGCGCGGCCTTGGCCGACAAGATCGACAGCCTGGTGGGCTTCTTCGCCATCGACGAAAAGCCGACCGGGTCCAAGGACCCCTTCGCGCTGCGTCGTGCCGCGCTGGGCGTCATTCGGCTGGTGGTGGAAAACAACCTGCGACTGCCACTGTTCACCCTGTTCCAGTTCGCCCATTCGCTGTATCCGGCCGGCGTGCTGGCCAGCGATCCCAAGATGGTGGCCAACGATTTGTTGGATTTCTTCGCCGACCGGCTGAAGGTGCATTTGAAGGAAAAGGGCGTGCGCCACGATCTGGTCAACGCCGTCTTCGCCTTGGGCGACGAAGATGATCTGGTCCGCCTGCTGGCCCGTGTCGACGCCCTGGCGGAATTCCTGCGTTCGGATGATGGCGCCAACCTTCTGATCGCGTATCGCCGCGCCGCGAATATCGTTAAGATCGAGGAAAAGAAGGACGGCACAAGCTTCGCCGGACCGGTGGATCTGTCCAAGTTGGAACAGGCCGAAGAAAAGGCCCTGGCTCAGGCCCTGGCCCCGGTGCGCGAGTCTTTGGCCCACGCCTTGAAGGCCGAGAACTTCGCCGATGCCATGGCGGCCCTGGCCCGCCTGCGCCAGCCGGTGGACCAGTTCTTCGACAAGGTGACGGTCAACGCCGACACCGCTGACTTGCGTGTGAACCGCCTGAAACTGTTGTCCGAAATCGGTGCCGCCATGGGCGAAGTGGCCGATTTCGCCAAGGTCGAAGGCTAAGAACCGGCAAAGGCGGGGGCATACCCCCGCCGCTCTCTCGGGGTGCCCCCGCCTGAAGTCGCGGGGCTGGAAGCGTGATAAAGGACAAAGCCATGAGCAAATGGGTCTACAGCTTCGGTGGAGGGCGGGCCGAAGGCCGCGCCGACATGAAGAACCTTCTGGGCGGCAAGGGGGCCAATCTGGCCGAGATGGCCAATCTGGGCATTCCGGTGCCGCCTGGCTTCACCATCCCGACCGAGGTTTGCACCTACTATTACGCCAATTCCAAGACCTATCCCCAGGCGCTGACCGCCCAGGTGACCGAGGCCTTGGCCCGGGTGGAAGAAATCATGGGCGCCAAGTTCGGCGATTCCGCCAACCCGTTGTTGGTGTCGGTGCGATCGGGTGCCCGGGCTTCCATGCCCGGCATGATGGACACCATCTTGAACCTGGGCCTGAACGACGTGTCGGTGGAAGGTCTGGCCAAGCGGTCGGGCGATTCCCGTTTCGCCTATGATTCCTATCGCCGGTTCATTCAGATGTATTCCGACGTGGTGTTGGGCGTCGACCACCATCATTTCGAGGAAATCCTGGACGAGGTGAAGACCGAACGCGGCTACACGCTGGACACCGAATTGTCCGCCGACGACTGGAAGAAGGTGGTCGCCCAGTACAAGGACAAGGTCCAGGCCGAACTGGGCTCGCCCTTCCCCCAAGACGTCAATGACCAATTGTGGGGCGCGGTCGGCGCCGTGTTCAGCTCTTGGATGAACCAACGTGCCATCACCTATCGCCGCCTGCACGACATCCCCGAAGCCTGGGGCACCGCCGTCAACGTCCAGGCCATGGTGTTCGGCAACATGGGCGACGATTGCTGCACCGGCGTCTGCTTCACCCGCGATCCCAGCACCGGCGACAATGCCTTCTATGGCGAGTTCCTGGTCAACGCCCAGGGCGAGGACGTGGTGGCCGGCATCCGCACCCCTCAGCAGCTGACCAAGCATGGCCGCGAGTTGCAGCATTCCGACCTGCCCAGCATGGAAGAGGTGATGCCCGAGGTCTTCCGCGAGCTGAACGCCATCCGTCACAAGCTGGAAGCCCATTACAAGGACATGCAGGACATGGAGTTCACGGTGCAGCAAAAGCGCCTGTGGATGCTTCAGACCCGCACCGGCAAGCGCACCACCAAGGCGGCCTTGAAGATCGCCGTGGACATGGCCCGCGAAGGTCTGATCACCCGCAAGGAAGCCATCGGCCGCATCGACCCGGCGGCCTTGGACCAGTTGCTGCACCCCACCCTTGACCCCAAGGCCGGCCGCGATCTGCTGGCCCGTGGCCTGCCGGCCAGCCCCGGCGCCGCCTCGGGCAAGGTGGTGTTCTCGGCCGAGGACGCCGAAGCCTGGGTCAAGGACAAGAAGGAACGCGTCATCCTGGTCCGCATCGAGACCAGCCCGGAAGACATCGGCGGCATGCACGTGTCGGAAGGCATCCTGACCACCCGGGGCGGCATGACCAGCCACGCCGCCGTGGTGGCCCGCGGCATGGGTACGCCCTGCGTCGCCGGTTGCGGCGAAATCCGCGTCGATTACGCCGCCAAGACCCTGAAAGTCGCCGGCCGCGTGGTGGGCGAGGGCGAGGTGATCACCATCGACGGCGGCACCGGCGAGGTGTTCGCCGGCGCGGTGCCCACCGTGCAGCCGGAATTGACCGGCGACTTCGCCACCCTGATGGAATGGGTGGACACCATCCGCACGCTTAAGGTCCGCGCCAACGCCGAGACCCCCACCGACGCCGCCACGGCGCGCAAGTTCGGCGCCGAGGGCATCGGCCTGTGCCGTACCGAGCACATGTTCTTCGCCCCCGAACGCATCCTGGCGGTGCGCGAGATGATCCTGGCCGAAAACGAAAAGGGCCGCCGCGCTGCCCTGGCCAAGCTGCTGCCGTTCCAGCGTCAGGATTTCGTCGACTTGTTCAACATCATGCAGGGCCTGCCGGTGACCATCCGCCTGCTGGACC
>JAIWOG010000058.1 GCA_020217035.1 Magnetospirillum sp.
CCAGCAGGTGCAGAAATACGAACGCGGCGCCAACCGGGTGGGGGCCTCGCGGCTTTACGACCTGTCCCGCGTGCTGGACGTGCCGGTCAGCTTCTTCTTCGACGACATGAACGACGAAATGAAGTCGCAAAGCCCGGCCCAGATCATCGGCCTGACCGAATTGCAGGAGGCGCCTGCGCATTTCGAGCACGACCCCATGGCCAAGCGTGAAACCTTGGAACTGGTCCGTGCCTATTACCGCATCAGCGACCCGCAGGTCAGGAAGCGGGTCTATGAACTGGCCAAGGCACTGGCCGACAGCACCGAATAAATCCTTGTCACTCACAGGGGAATGGTCATGCATCGCCGCCGCGGCGCATGATTGCCCTTGACGGCGGGCCAAGGGGCCTGCCACAAGAACGGCCCGGGACCGCGCGTCCCGGCGTGGAGATTTGTGACCGCTTGCCGCCACGTTAAACAACCGGCTAAGTGGGTGCATCGCGATGGCTGACCATTTCGGATGCCCCTGGTCCACAAGGCTTGGAACTAGGAGGGCTTGCCCGTGTCCAAAAAGAACTTCCTGTTTACCTCTGAATCCGTTTCCGAAGGCCACCCCGACAAGGTCGCCGACCGCATTTCCGACGCCGTCGTCGACGCTTTCCTGGGCGCCGATCCCCATGCGCGCGTGGCGGTCGAGACCCTGGTGACCACCAACCTGATCGTGCTGGCCGGCGAAGTGCGCGGCCCGGCTTCGGTGACCCCGGCCTTGATGGAAGAACTGGCCCGTCACGCGGTCAAGGAAATCGGCTACGAGCAGGACGGCTTCCATTGGAAGAACGCCACCGTGCTGAACCACGTCCACGCCCAGTCCGCCGACATCGCCGTCGGCGTCGACGCCGCCGGCGAGAAGGACGAAGGGGCCGGTGACCAGGGCATCATGTTCGGTTACGCCACCACCGAAACGCCGACCCTGATGCCGGCGCCGATTTATTATTCGCACGAGATCCTGAAGAGCTTGGCCGAGGCCCGCCATTCCGGCGCCGCCCCGCAGCTGCTGCCCGACTCGAAAAGCCAGGTGACCCTGGAATATCGTGACGGCAAGCCGGTCCGCGCCACCTCGGTGGTGGTGTCGCACCAGCATGTGGACGGCCTGTCGGCCGCCGAAGTCAAGGAAATCGTCCGCCCCCACGTGGTCAACGTGCTGCCGGAAGGCTGGATGCCGTCGGACGACCAGTTCTACGTCAACCCCACCGGTCGTTTCGTCATCGGCGGCCCCGACGGCGACACCGGCCTCACGGGGCGCAAGATCATCGTCGACACCTATGGCGGCGCGGCGCCCCATGGTGGCGGCGCCTTCTCGGGCAAGGATCCGACCAAGGTCGACCGTTCGGCCGCTTACGCCGCCCGCTATCTGGCCAAGAACGTGGTCGGCGCCGGTCTGGCTGATCGTTGCGTCATCCAGCTGTCCTACGCCATCGGCGTCTCGAAGCCGCTGTCGGTTTACGTGGACACCTACGGCACCGGCCAGGTGGACGAAGACAAGCTGTCCAAGACCTTGCAGGAACTGATGGATTTGTCGCCCCGCGGCATCCGCACCCATCTGGGCCTGAACAAGCCGATCTACGCCCGTACCGCCGCTTACGGCCATTTCGGCCGCAACCCGGACGCCGACGGTGGCTTCTCGTGGGAGAAGCTGGATCTGGTCGATCCGCTCAAGCGCGCTTTCGGTGCGTGATGACCAAGGGCGAAGGCTCAAGGCCGGCTGACGACAAGCCGCGCTTTTTCGGCCGGCGCCGCGGCAAGACGCTGCGGCGCACCGCCCAAGGCTTGATGGAAACGCTGCTGCCCCGGTTGGCCGTCATGGCGCCGGGGCAGGGCGAGCCCCCGCTTGACCCCACCACCCTGTTTCCCCGCCCGGTCCGTCAGGTGTGGCTGGAAGTGGGTTTCGGCGGCGGCGAGCACGTGGCGGCGCAAGCCCGCCTCTATCCCGATATCGGCATCATCGGCTCGGAGCCGTTCAACAACGGCATCGCCAGCTTGCTTGGACATCTGGCGGGGTCGGATATCGACAACGTCCGCATCTTTCCCGACGACGTGCGCCAGTTGCTGCCCGGTCTGCCCGAAGCCAGCATCGCCCGTGTCTTTGTGCTGTTTCCCGATCCGTGGCCGAAGAAGCGCCATGCCGAACGCCGTTTCATCGGCCGTGACAATCTGGACGCCCTGGCCCGGGTGATGGCTGACGGCGCCGAGTTGCGAGTGGCGTCGGACGATCCGGTCTATCAGGACTGGGCGGCGGAACAGTTGCGGGCGCACGCCGATTTCAGCGAGATCCAGGTGACCAGCGACCGCTCCAGCCTACCCAAGGACTGGCCGGCGACCCGCTACGAACAGAAGTGCCTTGCCGGTCGCGATCCGGTTTTCTTCCGCTTCATCAGAAAAACCCGCGCCTAAGGCATGCAAGGGGTCGCGACGCGACCCGCATGGCGGCGCTTACTTGCATAAGGTGAACGACGATGGAATGGCTTAGCGACCCGCAATTGTGGATCAGCCTGTTGACCCTGGCGGCGCTGGAAATCGTGCTGGGCATCGACAACCTGGTGTTCCTGACCATTCTGTCCGACCGCCTGCCGGAAGCGCAGCGGCCGATGGCCCGCAAGCTGGGCTTGGCTTTCGCCCTGCTCACCCGGCTGGCGTTGTTGGCGTCGCTGTCGTGGATCGTCGGCCTGGTCGATCCGGTGTTCACCCTGATGGGGCACCCGGTGTCGTGGCGCGACATCATCCTGATTGGCGGCGGCTTGTTCTTGTTGACCAAGGCCACCCACGAGATCCACGGTTCCCTGGAAGGCGACGAAGACAGCGGTGGCGGCGCCGCCGGCAAGGCCGCGGCCGGTTTCGTCGCCACCATCATCCAGATCGGCATCCTGGACATCGTGTTCTCGCTGGATTCGGTGATCACCGCCGTCGGCATGGTCGACAATTTGGGGGTGATGGTGGCCGCCGTCATCATCGCCGTCATCGTCATGCTGGTGGCTTCGGGACCGTTGTCGGCCTTCGTCTCGGCCCATCCCACCGTCAAGATGCTGGCGCTGTCCTTCCTGTTGCTGGTGGGCATGGCGCTGATCGCCGACGGCCTGGGCTTCCACATTCCCAAGGGCTATCTGTACTTCGCCATGGGTTTCTCGGTGCTGGTGGAAACCTTGAACCTGGTGGCGCGGCGCAAACGTAACCCGGTGAAGCTGCGCAATACCCTGTAGTTCACTAAACCACAGGCGCATCAGGGTTGTTGCCGGGATGCGCCTGTGCTAAGCCTTCCCCGGTTTTTTTGGCGAGTAGGGCCATGTTCGGGCGTTTGCGCGACCTTCTGTTTTCGGCTTCCGCCTCGGTGGACGACACCCGGCGCCTGCGTCTGGCGGCCGCCGCGGTGCTGGTCGAGGCGGCGTCCATGGACGGCCGGGTCGACCCGGTCGAGCGTCAGCGCATCGTCGAGGTCCTGGCCCGGCATTTCGGCCTGGCCGATGGCGAGGCGGCGGAATTGTTGGCCGAGGCCAGCGAGATGGCGCAAAAGGCGGTCGAGCTTTCGACCTTTGCCAAGACCATCAAGGACGGGTTCGATTTCGACGATCGGGTCCGCATGATTGAGATGCTGTGGGACGTCGCCTATGCCGACGGCCAATTGCATGATTACGAGGCCAATCTGGTTCGCCGGATCGCCGGACTGATCCACGTTCCCGATCAGGATGCCGGCGCCGCCCGCAAAAGGGTGATGGCACGTTTGGGAATTCAGTGATTTGGCGTTTTTGACCCGGAGTCGATCATGGCCTATGTGGTGACCGAGAACTGCATCAAGTGCAAGTATCAGGATTGTGTGGAAGTGTGCCCCGTCGATTGCTTCTACGAGGGCGAGAACTTCCTGGTGATCAATCCCGACGAATGCATCGATTGCGGCGTCTGCGAGCCGGAATGCCCGGCCGAGGCCATTTTCCCCGATTCCGACGACAAGGCGGCCCCTTGGGCCCAGTTGAACCGCGATTATTCTGTCCAGTGGCCCAACATCACCCGCAAGGGCGAGCCCCCCGCCGACGCCGACGACTGGAAGGGCAAGCCCGGCAAGGCCGAGCTGCTGTCCGCCAATCCTGGCAAGGGCACGGCCTGATCCGTTCCGCCCCTCGGTTTTTGCAAACCAGCCCGGCCCACCCGAAAGGTGGAGCCGGGCTTTTTGCCGTGCTTTCATAAAGCCGTCATGCTATAAGAACCAGTCCGCCGAGCCAGGCCCTAAGGGTTTGAATAGACTCGGCGTCTTTGGCTCTGGGGAGCCCATGGGCAGCACGCCCGTCCCCGTGTGTACAAATGGAATGACTGACCATCCGCCTCGTCATTGGACGCGGCTGGAATCGGCTTCTGCGTTTCGACGCCGGCCGGCCACCCGCTTCCGTTGCCTTGGCGGATCAGCAAGGAAGAGAGCAAATGTCGAGCGTTTCTTTCGCCGAAGGTGATTTTGTGGTCTACCCCACCCATGGCGTCGGCCAGGTGATGGCTATCGAAAACCAGGAAATCGGCGGCATGAAGCTGCAATTGTTCGTCATCACCTTCGACCGTGACCGCATGACCCTGCGTGTTCCGGTGGCCAAGGCCACCAAGTCGGGCCTGCGCAAGCTGTCGTCGCGCACCGTCATGGACACCGCGCTTTCCACCTTGAAGGGGCGCGCCAAGATCAAGCGCACCATGTGGAGCCGCCGGGCTCAGGAATACGAAGCCAAGATCAATTCCGGCGACCCGGTCTCCATCGCCGAAGTGGTGCGCGACCTGCACCGCAACGCCAACCAGCCCGACCAGTCCTACAGCGAACGCCAGATCTACGAAGCGGCGCTGGAACGTCTGGCCGCCGAACTGGCCGCGGTCGAACGCATCGACGCCGAGACCGCCACCGCCAAGCTGTCCGAACTGCTGGACGCGGCCTGATCCTTCTGTTTGAAGCGCGGCTTGTGGATGATCCTCCGCAAGCCGCGTTTTTACGCGGGCGTTGACGGATTCCGTCTTGCCTGCGACCATGCCGTGGCTTGCAAGCGGGATTCTCACGGCATGGCTGCCAATCTGACTGAAACCAACGTTTTCGCCACCCTTCGCGGGTCAGGGCGCATCTGGGCGGTGGGGGCCATCCACGGCGAGGTGACGCGCCTTAAGGCTTTGCACGTCTCGTTGGCGGAATTGATGAAACCGGGCGACCAGATCGTCTATCTGGGCGACATCCTGGGCTATGGTCCGGATGTCCGCGCCACGGTGGACGAGGTGTTGACCTATCGCCGCGCCTTCCTGGCTCAGCCCGGGGTCGAGGTGGACGATATCGTCTTCCTGCGCGGTGCCCAGGAAGAAATGTGGCAAAAGCTGCTGCAACTGCAATTCGCCCCCAATCCGGTCGAGGTGCTGAAATGGCTGCTCGACCATGGTATCGGGCCGACCATCTCGGCCTATGGCGGCAGCGCCGAGGAAGGCATGCTGGCGGCGCGGGACGGGATCGTCACCTTGACCAAGTGGACGTCGCAACTGCGCCAGAACATGCGGCTTCATGACGGCCATGTCGCCTTGATGAACGTGTTGAAACACGCCGCCTTCACCGATGACGACGGCTTGTTGTTCGTCCATGCCGGCATCGACCCCACACGGCCGCTTTCCGCCCAGTTGGACGCCTTCTGGTGGGGATCGTCGGGCTTCGAGATGATGGAAAGCCCCTATGGCAGCTTCCGTCTGGTGGTGCGCGGTTCCGACCGCCGTCGTGGCGGCGTGCGCACCGGCGCCTTCACCGCCACGCTGGATTCCGGCTGTGGCATGGGCGGGCCGCTGACGGCGGCGTGCTTCGCCGCCGACGGCCACATGCTGCACATGATCGAAGCGTGAAAAAGCCCGGGTTACCCCGGGCTTTTCCGTTTCATACCGACCGGCCAATGAATTGACCTGTCGTATTGTCCCTCGCCGGGCGCGGGCATCCGCCCGCTTGGCCACCGCCTCGTCATGTCGAAGACATGCAAAGCATGACGGCGGCAAAATACCGGCCAACGAGTCAAATCAAGGGTTGGCCGGTATCAGGCCACACCCTTTTCCATCATCGCCGCCAGACGGCGGGTGAATTCCACCGGGTCGGCGGGCATTTCGCCCTCGACGATGCGGGCCTGGTCCAACAGCAGCCAGGACGCGTCCTCGATCGACTCGCGGCCCGAGGATTTGACCCGCTCGGCCAGGGCCTTGATCAAGCCGTGGCGGGGGTTGACCTCCAGGATACGCGGCGTGTCGTGGTCCACCTGCTTGTGGGCCTTCAGCAACTTTTCCAGATGCAGGCTCATCTGGCCCTGGTCGGCGACCAGGCAGACGGCCGAGGCGGTCAGGCGGTCGGAGACCCGCACGTCCTTGACGCTTTCCCCCAAATTCAGCTTCAGCGCGGCGATCAGGGTGTCCAGGCTGGCGGCCTCGGCGGCTTCGGGCTTGGCCGCCTCGGCTTCCGGGTCGGCCTTGACCGCCGACAAATCGGCGCTGGAATCGGTGACCGCCACCAGCTTCTTGCCGTTCCATTCACCGAGTGCCGGCACCCAGAACTCGTCGATGGGGTCGGTCAGCAGCAGCACTTCCACGCCCTTGGCCAGGAAGCCTTCCAATTGCGGGCTTTTCTTCAGCGCGTCCACCGAATCGCCGGTGGCGTAGTAAAGGGATTCTTGGCCTTCCTTCATGCGGCCCACCACCTCGTCCAGGCTGGACCAGCCATCGGTGCTGGTGGTCTTGAAGCGCGACAGGGCGACGATGTCGGTCTTGCGTTCGAAATCCTCGTAGATGCCTTCCTTCAGCACCGGGCCGAAATTTTCCCAGAAGGAGGCATAGGACTCGGCATCGCCCTCGGCCCTCTTCTTCAGTTCCGACAACACGCGTTTGACCAGGCCGGTCTTGATCTTGGCCAGCACCGGATTGTGTTGCAGCATCTCGCGGCTGACGTTCAAGGGCAGGTCCTGACTGTCGACGACGCCGCGCAGGAAACGCAAATAGGGCGGCAGCAAGCCTTCGGCGTCGTCGGTGATGAACACCCGCTTGACGTACAGCTTGACGTGGTTCTTGCGCTCGGGCTGGAACAGGTCGAAGGGCTTGGAACCCGGCACGAACAGCAGGCCGGTGTATTCGATGGCGCCTTCGGCCCGGTAATGGATGGTCTGCCAGGGTTCGTCGAAGGCGTGGGCGACGTGGTGATAGAATTCCTTGTACTGCTCGTCGGTGATGTCGGTCTTGGCCCGGGTCCACAGCGCCGAAGCCGCGTTGACGGTGTCCTCGGTGTCGCCTTCCTTCAGCAGCACCGGAATGCCGATATGGTCGGAATAGCGCTTGATGATGGATTTCAGGCGGAAAGCGTCCAGGAATTCCTTGGAATCGTCGCGCAGATGCAGTTCCAGGCTGGCGCCGCGGGGGGCGTCGGCGGCTTCGGTAATGGTGAAGGTGCCCTTGCCGTCGGATTCCCAGCGCCAGCCCTGGCTGTCGCCGGCCCTCCTGGTGGTGACCACCACCTTGTCGGCGACCATGAAGGCGGAATAGAAGCCGACGCCGAACTGGCCGATCAGGCTGGTGTCCTTCTTGGCGTCGCCGGACAGCCGGCTCATGAACTCGGCGGTACCGGACTTGGCGATGGTGCCCAGATTGTTGATCAGGTCGTCGCGGTTCATGCCGATGCCGTTATCGGCGATGACCAGGGTTCCCGCTTCCTTGTCGGGGATGACGCGGATGCGGAATTCCGCGTCCCCTTCGGTCAACTGCGCCTGGGTCTGCGCTTCATAGCGCAGCTTGTCGCAGGCGTCCGAGGCGTTGGACACCAACTCGCGCAGGAAGATCTCCTTGTTGGAGTAAAGCGAGTGGACGACGATGTCCAAAAGCTTGGCGACTTCCGCCTGAAATTCCCGCTTTTCTTCGGCCATGGCGTGTGTTTCCCATCCTTGCTGCCGGTTCGATCCTTCCAACCCTGGGCGGGTCGGCGTCCTGATATGAGGGTGTTCGGGAAAGGTTGCAAGCCCGCACGCAAACAGCAACAATGGTTACCCCCTTCGTTGTTGCCGTTTGCAAAGCGAATCGGTATGTATAGCGGCCCCGCGGGCGCGGGCCAGGTTGCGCCGCCCGAAGTGCGTGGCGCGACATTTGAGAAATTAGGAGACGTTCATGCAGAATCCCCTCCAGATCACCTTTCATGGGATCGACCACTCGGAAGCCGTTGAAACCCGCGTGCGCGAGAAGGTGGCCAAGCTGGAGCAGTTCTTCGACCGCATCACCGGTTGCCGGGTTGCCATCGAATCGAACCACAAGAATTCGTCGAACCTGCACCACAAGGGCGATTCCGTCCTGGTGCGCATCGACGTGACCGTTCCTGGCCAGGAACTGGTGGTCAAGCGCGAATCCGACGAACATGAAGACGTCTACGCCGCCTTGAAGGGCGCTTTCCAGGCCATGGAACGCCAGGTCAAGGAATACGCCGAGCGGGCGCGCGGCGACGTCAAGGCTCGCGCCAACGGCTGATCGCCCTTGGAACTGCTTGCGGGCACCCGCCTCCCCAGGGGGCGGGTGCTTTGTCGTGTCCGACCGGGTTCTTGGATTGGTTTTTTCGATCATCACGCTTGGAAGTGTTGATGTTTGGGCGCCACTGGGATAGAAGGCGCCAATCTTCGCAAGTGCGAACGTGTTTTTAGGCCCTCCATGAACATCGACCTGGCGCGAACTTTTCTGGAAATCGTCGAAACCGGCAATTTCAACAAGGCCGCGGAACGGCTTGACGTGACCCAATCCACCGTCTCCATGCGCATCAAGGCGCTGGAGGACGAATTGGGGCGGCCGCTTTTCGTGCGATCCAAGACCGGCGCCGAGCTGACCGCCGCCGGCAACCAGTTCCGCCGCTATGCCGCCGCCATGGTGCGGGTGTGGGAACAGGCCCGCCAGGAAATCGCCTTGCCGCCGGGCTTCCGCACCGTTCTCAATGTGGGCGGCCAGTTCTCGCTGTGGGACCGCTTGCTGGTGCAATGGATTCCCTGGATGCGCACGGCCTTGCCCGACGTGGCGGTCCGCGCCGAGGTCGGGCTGTCCGACGGCTTGATGCGCCGTCTGGGGGAAGGCACGCTGGATATCGGCGTCATGTATTCGCCCCAGGCCCGCCCCGGCCTGCATATCGAGAAATTGCTGGAAGAGCGGCTGATCCTGGTGTCGTCGCGCCGCGATTCCGGCGACAGCTGGCAGCGTGATTACGTCTTCGTCGATTGGGGGCCGGAATTCCGTCAGGGCCACGGCCAGGCGTTCCCTGATCTGCCGGCGCCGGCGGTGACCGTCAGCCTGGGGGCCTTGGGTCTGCAATACGTGCTGTCGTCGGGCGGTGCCGGTTATTTCCCCATGCGGGTGGTGCGCTCGTATCTGGCGGCCGGCCGTCTGTTCACGGTGGACGGCGCCCCGGAATTCCGCCGCCCCGCCTGGCTGATCCATCCCCAGGAAGAAGCCCGCGAGCCGTGGTTCGCCACCGCGCTGGACGGATTGCGGCATGTCGCGTCGTTGGAAAACGAGGATTGATCGAAAAACCCCCACTCGGTCGCCGCGTGGGAGTTTGAGTTGAAGGTCAGGGCGCCGCAGCCGGTTCTAGAGCTGATATCGTTCAATCGAAATCAGCTCTCGCTCTGGCATGGTGCGGGCCGTGCCGGCCCGGCTCTATCGCCACACGCGCTAGCTACCCTTGGTGACATGCAGCGGCGCCACCGTACCGGCGTCCACCTTGGGGCGGTTGGCTTCGATTTCGGTCAACGGTTCGCACGCCACCATGGTGGCCAGCGAACGCTCGGTCAGGCGTTGATATTCGGCGGTACCGGCCGATTTCCAAGCGATGTCCTGGTCGGTCAGCTCGCGCATCACCTTGGCCGGGATTCCGCCGATCAGCGACCGCGCCGGCAGGATGGCGCCGGCCCTGACGAAGGATTGGGCGGCGACGATGGAACATTCGCCGATCACCGCACCGTCCATGACCACGGAA
>JAIWOG010000059.1 GCA_020217035.1 Magnetospirillum sp.
TTCATCCCCACCAGAGCGTTCCTGCCCACCACGCAGCCATGCAGGATGGCGCCGTGGCCCACATGGCCGTCTTCTTCCACCACCGCGTCCTGACCGGGAAAGGCGTGCATGACACAGCAATCCTGCACGTTGGCGCCGGCGCCGATGCGGATGGCACCGAAATCGCCGCGTAAGCTGGCCAGCGGCCCGACATAGCAACGCGGCCCGATGACGACGTCGCCGATCAATACGGCGGTGGGATGGACGAAAGCGGTGGGATCCACCACGGGCACGACGCCGTCAATGGCATAGACGGTGGGACGCATGAGCCGATCCTTAGCAAAAGAGAAACCGCCGCCAGGATAACCCGGCGGCGGTCAGCCTGTTACGCCGAATGACGGCGCACTTGCACCACGCGGAAGCGTTCGGCGACGAAGGCGCTGTCGCACAGCGACGCGTTGGCCGCCGGGTTGGCGCCCGAGCCGTGGTAATCCGAGAACGCCGCCGACTGGTTGACGAAGACCCCGCCGGTCAGGTTTTCCGACAACGCCACGCCGGCATCGACGCACAGATCCTCGGCCTTGGCCAGGAAGGCGGGGTCGGTGGAATAGACGCTGGCCGTCAACGCACCATGCTGCTTGGCGGTCCTGGTCGCCAGTTCCAGACCGGCTTCGGCCGAATCGACGGCGATGACAAAGGAGATGGGGCCGAACAGTTCCTGGGTGAACAGGTCAGCCTGTGCGCTGTCTACCGTCAGCATCAGCGGCGTACGCACACGGGCGCCGGCGAAGCCAGGGTGGGTCAGCTCGCGGCTTTCCAGCAGCACTTTCCCCATGCCGCGGGCTTGATCCAGCCGGTCGCAGGTGGCTTGCGACTGAATGGCGCCCAGCACCTCGACGGCACGTTCGGGGTCGGAATTGAACTTGGCGACGGCCCCGGCGATGGCCCCCGCCACCTCGTCGAAGGACACCACGTCACCGCCCACCTTGATGCCTGTGCGTGGCACGAAGATGTTTTGCGGCGTTGTGCACATCTGTCCCGAATAGAGCGACAGAGAGAACGCCAGGTTGCGGGTCACCGCCTTCAAATCGTCCACCGAGTCCATGACGATGAAGTTGACGCCGGCCTTTTCCGCATAAGTGCGGGCCTGGCGGGCGTTCTGTTCCAGCCAGGTGCCGAAGGCGGACGAACCGGTGAAGTCGATGATCTTGACTTCGGGGCGCAGCGCCAAGTCCTTGGCCAAGGGCGCCTCGGCCGTGTCGGCGGCCAGCAGCACCACGTCCTGGGGCAGGCCGGCCTCGGCCAGCACCTCGCGGGCGATTTCAACCGTGATGGCCAGGGGCAGGATGGCGCCGGGATGGGGCTTGACCACCACCGCGTTGCCGGTGACCAAGGACGCGAACAAGCCGGGATAGCCGTTCCAGGTGGGGAAGGTGGAACAGCCGATCATCAGCGACACGCCCTGGCCGACGATGTGGTAGTCCTTGTCCATGCGCAAGGGGTCGGCCTTGCCTTGGGGCTTTTCCCAATATGTGTGTTCAGGAACTTCCGCCATGGCGCGATAGCCATAGGCCACCGCTTCCAGGCCACGATCCTGGGCGTGGGGGCCGCCGGCCTGGAAGGCCATGACGAAAGCCTGACCGGTGGTGTGCTGGACGGCGTGGGCGATTTCGAACGAACGGCGGTTCAGACGGTGCAGTATTTCCAGGCACACGCCGGCGCGGCCCTTGGGGCCGGCCTTGCGCCAGGCCGGCAACGCCGCCTGCGCCGCCGCCATCAGGCCGTCGATGTCCGGGCTGGGATAGGTGATGCCCAGCGCGAAGCCGAAGGGCGAGACCTCGCCACCCACCATGGACTTGGTCGCCGGCTGGTTCAGGGTGAAGGGCTTGTCCAAGCGGGCCTTGAAGGCGGCCTCGCCGTCCACGGCGGCAGTTTCGCCATAGATGCGGCCGCTGGGGGCTTCCGGATAGGGGGTCCAGAAACCGCGCTTGGCGATGGCGTCCAACGCCCCGTTCAACGTCGCCGCGTGGGTGGCGAAGAAATCCTGGCTCATGCTTTTCCTTCCCTGAATTCGCTGTTTTTTCGCCATTCGTGGAGGATGGCCTCCATGGCGCTTGATTTTTGATACCAGATTTGGAGAATGAAGTCCAATTTTGTATCTCTTCCAAATCTCGACAACGCCGCAAACCCCCAGGGAAGTTGGCGGTTTATCCGAGAAGAGGTTGGGGTTCAGGGGTGAACAACGCCCCCAAACATAATTCAATAATACCCATCTGAAGGCATGACTACGTATCGCTTTCAGGGGGCACAGGGACAGGAAGGCGACCAGCCGATGAACCAGTTTTCGGACATCCGGGCCGAACGGGTGGGGGCGCATGTGCTGCGCGTCACCCTGAACCGCCCGGAATTACGTAACGCTTTGCGCACCCAGACCCTGGCCGAGATCGCCCAGGCGTTGGAGACGGCCGAGGCAGACCCGACCATCCGCGCCGTGCTGCTGACCGGCGGGTCGAAGGTGTTCGCCGCCGGTGCCGACATCAACGAACTGGCCGCCCACGACGCGGTCAGCATCCAGACCGATTCGCGACCGAAACATTGGGCGGCGCTCCGCCGCTTCCCAAAGCCCATCGTCGCGGCGGTGAACGGTTTTTGCCTGGGTGGCGGCTGCGAGCTGGCCATGCATGCCGACATCGTCGTCGCCGGGCTGGATGCCCGCTTCGGCCAGCCGGAAATCAACCTTGGCATCATCCCCGGCGCCGGCGGCACCCAGCGTTTGACCTGGGCCGTCGGCAAGTCGCTGGCCATGCGCATGGTGCTGACCGGCGAGATGATCGACGCCGAGACCGCCCGGGCCCACGGCCTGGTGGCCGAGACCTGCCAACCCGAACTGACGCTGGAACGGGCGCAAGCCCTGGCCGAGACCATCGCCACCAAGCCGCCTTTGGCCGTCCGCGCCGCCAAGGAAGCGGTGTTGAAAAGTTTCGAATCCGGATTGGAAGCCGGGTTGACCCATGAACGCAAATGCTTCGCCGCCCTGTTCGCCACCGCCGATTTCCGCGAGGGCGTCGCCGCCTTCCGCGAGAAACGCCGCGCCCAATTCCAAGGATTGTAAGCCCATGAACACCATCTTGTTCGAAATCAAGGATCAGGTCGCCACCATCACCCTGAACCGTCCCGACCGGCTGAACAGCTTCAACACCGACATGCACGCGGAATTGAAGGAAGCGTTGAAGCAGGTCCAGGACCCCGCCAACAATGTGCGTTGCCTGTTGCTGACCGGGGCCGGACGCGGTTTCTGCGCCGGGCAGGATTTGTCCGACCGCGCGGTGGCGCCGGGGACCGAGGCCCCCGATCTGGGCGAAAGCATCGAAAAGCGCTACAATCCGCTGGTCCGCACGCTGCGCAATCTGGAAATGCCGGTGATCTGCGCGGTGAACGGCGTCGCCGCCGGCGCCGGCGCCAACGTGGCCTTCGCCTGCGACATCGTTCTCGCCGCCCGATCCGCCAGCTTCATCCAGGCGTTCTGCAAGATCGGCCTGATCCCCGATTCGGGCGGCACCTGGACGTTGCCGCGTCTGGTCGGCCAGGCCCGCGCCGTGGCCCTTTCCATGCTGGGCGACAAGGTCGCCGCCGAACAGGCCGAAGCCTGGGGCATGATCTGGAAATGCGTCGATGACGACCAACTGATGGCGGAAGCCGGCAAGCTGGCCGCCCAATTGGCGACCCAGCCGACCAAGGGTCTGGCCTTGATCAAGCGGGCCTTGGCCGCCAGTTCCACCAACACTCTGGATCAGCAACTGGATCTGGAACGCGACCTGCAACGCCTGGCCGGCCGCACCAGCGATTACCAGGAAGGCGTCGCCGCCTTCATGGAAAAGCGCGTTCCCGACTTCAAGGGGCAATAAGATGGCGGCGCTTCCCACCACCGCCATCGTCGGCATCGTCGGCGCCGGGGCCATGGGCTCCGGCATCGCCCAGGTGGCGGCGCAAGCCGGCCATCCCGTGCTGTTGTTCGACGCCTTCGACGGCGCCGCCGAACGGGGCAAGGCGGGCATCGTCGCGGCGCTGGCGAAACTGGCGGCCAAGGGCAAGCTGGACGCCGAACAGGCCGCCGCCATCGCCGACCGAATCAGCGTCTGCGGCAGCCTGGAGCAACTGGCGCCTTGCGCCCTGGTCGTCGAGGCCATCGTCGAGAAGCCCGACGTCAAGCACGAGCTGTTCAAGGCGCTGGAAGCCGTCACCGGCGCCGACTGCATCTTGGCGTCCAACACCTCGTCCTTGTCGCTGACCGCCCTGGCCTCGGTGCTGAAGAACCCGGCCCGCATGGTCGGCATGCATTTCTTCAACCCGGCGCCGGTCATGGCCCTGGTGGAAGTGGTCAAGGGTCTGGCCACCCCCGACGATTTGGCCCGCACCATCGCCGACACCGCCACCGCCTGGGGCAAGGCGCCGGTCCTGTGCAAGTCGACGCCGGGCTTCATCGTCAACCGCGTCGCCCGGCCGTTCTATGCCGAGGGCATGCGCCTCGCCCAGGAAGGGGCCGCCGACATCGCCACCATCGACGCGGTGATCAGGGAAGCCGGCCAATTCCGTATGGGGCCGTTCGAACTGACCGACATGATCGGCCACGACGTCAACTTCGCCGTCACCCGCTCGGTGCATGCCGCCTATTTCAACGATCCGCGCTTTCTGCCCAACCTGTTGCAGCAGGATCTGGTGGAAGCCGGCTGGCTGGGCAAGAAGACCGGGCGTGGTTTCTATGATTACGCCGATGGGGCGGAAAAACCGCAACCGGCCACCGCCGCCCCCTGCCAAGCCCCCACCGCCCTGGACGTTCTGGGCGACCTTGGACCGGCCTCGGCCCTGGCCGATCTGGCGGCCAAGGCCGGCATGACCTTGGCCCGCATGGGCGGCGCAGGAATGATCGACCTGCATGGCGTCACCTTGATGCTGACCGACGGCCGCACCGCCTCGGAAGTGGCGGCAGTCACCGGCATCGGCGACCTGGTGGTGTTCGACCTGGCGCTGGATTGGTGCGCCGCCAAGCGTATCGCCATCGCCCCGGCCGGCCAATGCTCGGCCATCGCCTTGCAACGTGCCGTCGGTTTCTTCCAGGCTTTGGGCCTGTCCGTATCGATCTTCGCCGACGTCCCCGGACTGGCGGTGATGCGCACAATCGCCATGCTGGCCAACGAAGCCGCCGACACCGTCTATCAGGGTGTGGCCAGTGCCGGCGACATCGATTTGGCGATGACCAAGGGGGTCAACTACCCGCTGGGGCCGCTGGCCTGGGCCGAACGCGTCGGCTTGGCCCGGCTTTTGACGGTTTTGGACAATCTGGCGCGGACCTATGGCGAGGACCGCTATCGCGCTTCCGCCCATCTGCGCCGCCTGGTTTTCGCGAAAGGACGTTTCCATGACTGACGCAGCATCGCGCCAGAAGGTCGCGCAACTGGTCCTGGACTTCATGTATCCCAAGGACCACAACGCCCACGCCATGGGCATCACCATCACCGAAATCCGCCCTGGCTATGCCAAGGCCCGCATGGTGGTGCGCAAGGAAATGCTGAACGGCCACGGCAGCTTGCATGGCGGCATCTCCTATGCCCTGGCCGACACCGCCTTCGCCTATGCCTGCAATTCCTACAACACCAACGCCGTCGCCGCCGGCTGTTCCATCGTCTATCCGTCCGCCGGGCGCGAAGGCGACGAACTGGTCGCGGAAGCGGTGGAAACCCATCTGGCCGGACGCAACGGCGTTTACGACGTCACGGTCAGCAACCAGAACGGCGACGTCATCGCCCTGTTCCGCGGCCAATCGCGGATGGTGTCGGGCCATGTCGTGCCATCAGAGGAGATCGCCAAGCATGTCTGATGTGTTCATCTGCGACGCCGTGCGCACCCCCATCGGCCGTTACGGCGGCGTGCTGTCCTCGGTCCGCGCCGACGATCTGGCCGCCATCCCGCTGAAGGCGCTGATGGCCCGCAACCCGAAAGTGGATTGGGATTCGGTGGACGACTGCATCCTGGGCTGCGCCAACCAGGCGGGCGAGGACAACCGCGACGTCGCCCGCATGGCGGTGCTGCTGGCCGGCCTGCCCATCTCCATCGGCGGCACCACCATCAACCGGCTGTGCGGATCGGGCATGGACGCGGTGTTGACCGCGGCACGCGCCATCCAGGCCGGTGCCTCGGACATCCTGATCGCCGGCGGCGTCGAAAGCATGAGCCGCGCCCCCTTCGTCATGCCCAAGGCCACCAGCGCCTTCACCCGCGACAACGCGGTCTATGACACCACCATCGGCTGGCGCTTCATCAACCCCCTGATGCACCAGGCTTTCGGCACCGATTCCATGCCCGAGACCGCCGAAAACGTCGCCGCCGACTTCGCCATCAGCCGCGCCGACCAGGATGCCTTCGCGCTCAGAAGCCAGTTGCGGGCGGTCGCCGCCCAGGAATCGGGGCGTTTCGATGACGAAATAATACCGGTGCCGGTGCCGCAGAAGAAGGGCGAGCCCCTGCTGGTGACCAAGGACGAGCATCCGCGCGGCGACACCACCCTGGAAGGCTTGGCCAAGCTGAAGGCGCCGTTCCGCCAAGGCGGATCAGTGACGGCGGGCAATTCGTCGGGGGTCAACGACGGCGCCTGCGCCTTGTTGCTGGCCAATGAAGACGCGGCCAAGCGCCACGGCCTGACTCCCATCGCCCGCGTGGTGGGCGGCGCGGTGGCCGGCGTGCCGCCGCGCATCATGGGCATCGGCCCGGCGCCGGCGACCAAGAAGCTGTTGGCCCGCTTGGGCCTGACGCTTGCCGACATCGACCTGATCGAGCTGAACGAAGCCTTCGCCGCCCAAGGATTGGCGGTGTTGCGCGACCTGGGACTGGCCGACGACGCTGCCCACGTCAACCCCAATGGCGGCGCCATCGCTTTGGGTCATCCCCTGGGCATGAGCGGAGCGCGGCTGATCACCACCGCCGCCTATCAATTGCGCCGCACGGGGGGCAAGCGGGCCTTGGCCACCATGTGCATCGGCGTCGGCCAAGGCATCGCCAGCGTCATCGAACGCGTCTGACATAACAAAAGAAAAGACAGGGAGGAATTCACCATGAGCAAACGCCTGATCCCGCCGACGCGCGACATGCTGGACCCCATCGAGATCGCCAGCCGCGACGAAATCACCGCGCTTCAGTTGCAGCGCTTGAAGTGGTCGGTGCGCCACACCTATGACAACGTCGCCCATTACCGGGCCAAATGCGACGCCAAGGGCGTGCATCCCGACGATCTGAAGAGTTTGGCCGACCTGGCCAAGTTCCCCTTCACCACCAAGGAAGATTTGCGCCAGACCTATCCCTTCGGTCTGTTCGCCACCCCCATGGACAAGATCGTCCGCATCCATGCCAGTTCCGGGACCACCGGCAAGCCCACCGTGGTCGGCTATACCCAGAACGACATCGACAATTGGGCCAACGTGGTGGCCCGCTCCATCCGCGCGTCCGGCGGGCGGCCCGGCCACAAGGTGCAGATCGCCTATGGCTATGGCCTGTTCACCGGCGGCCTTGGCGCCCATTACGGCGCCGAGCGCCTGGGTTGCGCCGTCATCCCCATGTCGGGCGGCCAGACCGAAAAGCAGGTGCAGCTGATCCGCGACTTCCAGCCGGAAATCATCATGGTCACCCCCAGCTACATGCTGGTGGTGCTGGACGAGATGGAACGCCAGGGCCTGGACCCGCGCGAGTCCTCGATCGCGCTGGGCATCTTCGGCGCCGAGCCGTGGACCGGCGCCATGCGCGAGGAAATCGAGAAGCGCGCCGGCATCGACGCCGTGGACATTTATGGCCTGTCCGAGGTGATGGGGCCGGGTGTGGCCAATGAATGCCTGGAAACCAAGGACGGCCCCCATATCTGGGAAGACCATTTCTATCCCGAAATCATCAACCCGGAAACCGGCGAACCGGTGGCCGATGGCGAGCAGGGCGAATTGGTGTTCACCACGCTGACCAAGGAAGGGCTGCCGGTCATCCGTTACCGCACCCGCGACCTGACCCGCCTGCTGCCCGGCACGGCGCGGTCGTTCCGCCGCATGGACAAGATCACCGGGCGGTCGGACGACATGCTGATCATCCGCGGCGTCAACGTCTTCCCCACCCAGATCGAGGAACAGATGCTGAAGGACGTGCGCCTGTCGCCCCATTACCAGATCGAGGTCAGCCGCGACGGCCACATGGACCAGGTGGTGATCAACGTCGAACCGCGCCCGGAGATGTTCCTGGACGATTCCGCCATCGGCGACATCGCCAAGACCCTGTCGGGGCACATCAAAAGCCTGATCGGCATCAGCACCAAGGTGCGCGTGCTGGAACCCAATTCCATTCCGCGTTCCATGGGCAAGGCCAAGCGGGTCATCGATAACCGGCCGAAACAATAACCGCTTTTGCCGCCCCGGCCCGTCGTCGGGGCGGCATTTGACCAAAATCATTGCGACGGAAAATTTTTCCTTGCCGCAACGCAGCGAAGACTCCATCTTCGCCGCCATCCTGTCCGATCATTGGTGAACGATGCGCTGGTTGGCGTTGTTGGCGGCCCTGTCGGGGACCGTTTTCCTGACATTCGATCTTGATACCGCCCGGGCGCTGCCGCCGTCCGCCGACAACGGCGCCGAACTGGCCGCTCGCTGGTGCGCCGATTGTCACATGGAAAAGCGTGAAGACGCCCCCAGCTTCCAAAACATCGCCGCCCGCCGCTCGGCCGCCGACATCCGCGCTGCCCTGGCCCAGCCACATGCCCGCCCCATGGGGGGGATTTTGCTGAACCGCCGGGAAATCGACGACGTCACCGCCTATATCAAAGGGTTGGCGCGTTAGATTTTCTTATCTTAGGCGGTTATGGATTCTGGTTTGCGCAAGCCTTGGCGCCTTGCCTAGAGTTAGGCTGACAAAATAATCGTCTTGAAAGAGCCGCCCATGCGCCGCCCCGTCTGGTTGACCCCCGCCGTCCTGACCATCTTCCTGTCGGGCGCCACCATGATGAGCGTGTCCATGGGATCGCGGCAAAGCCAGGGCCTGTTGATCGGCCCATTGTCGCTGGATCGCGACTGGCCCTTGGCCACTTTTTCCCTGGCCGTCGCCGTCCACAATCTGATGTGGGGCTTCTTCCAGCCCTTCACCGGCGCCGCCGCCGACCGCTGGGGGTCCGCCCGCGTCGCCGCCCTGGGGGCTCTGGCCTTTGGCATCGGCATGATCATGACCGCTTCGGGCGGTGCGCTCATGACCACCATCGGCCTGGGCGTGGTGTCCGGCTTCGGTCTGGCCGCCACCTCGTTCTCGGTGGTGGTCGGCCCGGTCAGCCGGGCGGTGTCGCCCCAGCACCGCACTTCTGCCATGGGCGCGGCGCAAGCCCTGGGATCCTTCGGCATGATGGCGATGATTCCACTGTCGCAATGGATGATCGGGGCCTATGGCGCCACCCAGACCATCTGGATCCTGTCCACCTTCTCGTTGGCCTCGATCCCCCTGGCCTTCATCTTGAACAAGGGGGAGAAGGCGTCCAAGCCGGCGCTGTCGGTGGTCGCCGACCTGACCGTCAAGGAAGCCCTGCTGGAAGCCTGGAAACATCCCGGCTATCGCCTTTTGGCCGCCGGTTTCTTCGTCTGCGGCTTCCAGGTGACCTTCATCGGCGTGCATCTGCCCGGTTATCTGGCGCTATGCGGCATGAGCCAGGGGGCTGGCGCCACCGCGCTTTTGGTCATCGGCATCTTCAACGTCTTCGGCACCTGGATGATGGGGCAATTGTCGCAGAAGTACCGGCCCAAGCACGTGCTGTCCGCCATCTACCTGTTGCGGGCCATCTGCACCATCGCCTTCGTCTTCGGTCCCAAGAACGAAGTGACCCTGCTGGCCTTCGCCGCCTCCATGGGTTTGCTGTGGCTGTCCACCGTGCCGCCCACCTCGGGCCTGATCGCCTGCGTCTTCGGCCCGCGGTACCTGGGCATGCTGTTCGGGGTGGTGTTCTTCACCCACCAAT
>JAIWOG010000067.1 GCA_020217035.1 Magnetospirillum sp.
CCCGCCAGATCGGCGGCAAAGGGGGCGTAATCGGCCAAGACGCGACGATAGCCAGACTTTCCCTCGGTCTCGCCGGCGACACGGAAGCGGGTGATCCCCTGGCAGGTGATCAGATAGCGACCATCACCGGTTTCGCCGAAAGCGACGACGCGCCCCAAGGTGCCCACCGAATAAAGGCCCGGCGCCGGTCCATCGCCGGACGCCGTCGGCTGAACCAGGGCCAAGAGCCGTCCGGCACCCAAGACGTCGTCGGTCAGCGCCAGGTAGCGCGGTTCGAACACCGTCAATGGCAACCGCCCACCCGGCAGCAAAAGGGCGCCGGGAACGGCGAAAACCGGCAGGACGGACGGCAACGGGGTCACGAGAACAGCAACGCCGACAGGCGCCGGCGACCGCGCAGAGTTACCGGATGGCCGCCGCCCAAGGCTTCGAAGATCTTCAGCAATTGCTTGCGTGCCGCTTCGTCGTTCCAGGCGCGGTCGCGGCCGAACAGATCCAGCAGTTCGTCCACCGCCGCTTCCACTTCGCCGGAACCGTAATAGGCCATGGCCAGGTCAAGACGGGCCTGGTGGTCGTCGGGATTGTCGGCCAGACGACGACGCAGGCCGGCGGCCTCCCCCGCCCCGGCGGCCGCCGATTTCTGTAGTTCCAGCGCCGTCTTCACCGCCGCCACTTCGGGGTGCTTGGCCAGTTCGGGCGGCAATTGCCCCAGCATCTGGGCCACACTGTCGAAATCGCCCACCGCCATCAAGCAACGCAGCAACCCGGCCATGGCCGGTCCGTTGTTGGGATCCTCGCCCAGGATCTGCTGGAAAGCCTGGGCGGCGGTCTCGGCGTCGCCCTCGGCCAGCAGCGTCTTGGCCTCGTCCAGCAATTCCGTCAGGGTCGGCTGGGCCGCACCCTTGGTCAGGCGCTGCACGAAGGCCCGCAACTGGCTTTCCGGCTGGGCGCCGGTGAAGCCGTCAACCGGGCGGCCATTGGCGAAGGCGTAGACCGTCGGCACTGACTGGATGCGCAATTGCGCCGCCAGTTCCTGGTTCTTGTCCACGTCGATCTTGACCATGCGCACGGCTCCCCTGGCCTCGCGCACGACCTTTTCCAGAGCCGGGCCCAATTGCTTGCACGGCCCGCACCAGGTGGCCCAGAAATCAACGATGACCGGGGTCTTCAGCGAGGCTTCGATGACGTCGGCCGTGAAGGTGGCGGTGGAACCGTCCTTGATCAGGTCGCCGGCGGCGGGGCCGGCAGCGGCGGGGGTTCCGGAACCGATGATGAAATCCATGGTGGCGACAAGTCCCAGCTACATGAGAAGACCCGCAAAAGATGGGCTGTCGGGACGCACCGCGCAAGGCCAAAGGCGGGAGTGAATTTTTTTGCAAAAAACCGCTTGACCTGATCCCAGCTTTTGCTATTTTCCGGGCCTCCGCAGCGACGAGCCGCGGAACACGCCAAGGAAGCGGGCGTAGCTCAGGGGTAGAGCACAACCTTGCCAAGGTTGGGGTCGAGGGTTCGAATCCCTTCGCCCGCTCCAATTGGACCAGATGACAGGCCGGCTTTCGCCGGCCTTTGTCATTTCCGCCCGGCGTCGGACCACAGGAAAGACCAAGCCATGAGTGACATCGACCGTCTGCTCGCCGAAATCGACGAATTGCGCCAGGAAAACGCTGCCCTTCGCGCCGAGATCGAGGAACTGCGTTTCGAGGCCGATCTGGATGCCTGCCATGCCGCCGGATTGTCGGCGCAATTGCGCGCCATCATCGCCGAGGGCGATGCCTGTCCCAACAAGGCGGCCCATCCGCTGCTGGAACGCGCCCCCTTCGTCAACGACCGTACCGGCGAGGCGATGACCAAGACCCGGTCCTATCCGCTGTACCGCCAAGCCTTCGACGCCGAAGCCGCCGAATGCGGCATCGAGCAGCCGGAAAAGCACCGCGCCTAATACTGGTCCTTGGGCCGCGGCGCGTTGGCCACGTCGAAGGCAATGGCCTGCAACAGCAATTGCAACCCCAGGATCAGCGGCAGGCCGGCCAGCATGACGGTGCCGGCGGTGCGCGGCACCCCGCTTTCCACCGATATCAACCACTCGCCCAAACCGACCACCAGACCAAAGGCCAGCAACGGCAAGCCGGTCAGCAGGTAAAGCGAGGCGATGTTGAAATCGTGGATGAAATAGCTGAGCAGCAGGCGCCGCAAAAACCCCCGCAACAACAAGGGCGGGAAAGACAGCAAGGTCTTTCCCACCGACAGCGACGAATCCTCGTCGCCATAGCGGGCCGGCATGGAGACGTCTTGCACCGCCAGGCGGGCGGTTCCCAGGCGGATCAACAAATCTGATTCGAAGAAATATCGCGGTGACAGCCGCTCCAGCTCGATGCTTTCCAACGCCTTCCTGGTCAGCGCCAGATAGCCGTTGGTGGGATCCATCACCCCCCACTGCCCCGACGCCGCTTTCACCAGGAAAGACAGGCCGCTATTGCCCAGCAACCGCACCATGGGCATGGACCGCAAAGCCTTGAAGTCGCGGAAACGGTTGCCCTTGGCCATGTCGGCCCGGCCCTGGCGCAAGGGTTCCAGCAATTGGGGCAGGAAGGCCGGATCCATCTGGCCGTCGCCATCCATCTTGACGACGATGTCGCAGCCCAAATCCAGGGCGCGGCGAAAACCGCTGACCATGGCCGCCCCTACTCCGCCATTGACGGCATGGGTGACGATGTCGATGCGGGGATCACGGGCGGCGTGTTCCCGCGCCACCCGGCCCGAGCCGTCAGGACAGCAATCATCGACGACAATAATATGATCAAGATCATCAGGAAGGCCGTCCAGGACCGCCCCCAAATGACGTGCGACCCGATAGCAGGGGATGATCAGGCCGACACGCATGGCAATGCTAGGCCCCGCAGCACTTCTTGAACTTCTTGCCCGAGCCACAGGGGCACGGATCGTTGCGGCCGACCTTGTCGACCACGCGCTGTTGCGGACGCGGGTTCATCACCCCGTCCACATAGACCCAGCGGCCGTCCAGCTTGCGGAACGACGCCAGTTCATGATGGGCATAGGGCTTGCCGCGGAAGGTGTAGCGGGCGACGAACTCGACGGAACCGCCGTCACCCTCTTCCGAGGCGCCGCGGACTTCCAAACCATGCCACTTGGCTTCCTTGATCCACGCTTCGGTCTCGTCGCGGTTATAATCTTCCTTGGCTTCCGGGGCCAGGGTGTCTTCCAGATAGGCGGCGTTAGCCTGGGTGAAGGCGGTGTAGCGCGACCGCATCAAGGCTTCGGGGGACGACGCGGCGGCACCGGACAGCAAGGGGGCGCAGCACAGGTCCAGGCTTTGGCCCGAACCGCAAGGACAGCTGGTCATGAAGAAAACCTCGTTGGGAAATCAGAATTCGATCAGGTTGGAAAAGACGAAAATGCCCAGCAGCGCCACGGTGTAGAAGGCGCTGCCCAGGCCCAGAAGAAACAGGATGTTGCCCATGGTGCGCAACGGGTACATGCGCCTTTCGCGCGTCCGTCGTTCGCCAGAACGCTTTTCCAAGCCGCCGACCACGGTGACGAAGACGTTGCCGCCGACGAACGGGAAGGACAGGCGGATATGGATGGGGTGACGACGCCAGGAATTGGGTTTGACGGCATTCCACAGGGCGGCCCGCTGTTCCGGGGTGAAGCTGGCCACCACCTCCGCCGGCAGGCGGTCCATCAGTGATTCAAGGCCGCCATTTTCTAATGCCTGGTTCATCCCTTCCCCCCGCTCTGACTTCTGTCAAGGCATAGTATTCAACAGCTTACGGGTCAGAGTCGAGAGCCCAGATCAAACCCCGGAACGCGACAGCCGCGACAGGATGTCGTCCAGCTGTTCCAGGCTGGAATAATGGATGGTCAGCTCGCCGCCCTTGCCGCTGCTGGTCAGAACCACCTTGCAACCCAATTGCTCGGTCAGGTCGCGTTCCAGGGCGGCGGTGTCGGCGTCCTTGTCGAACAACTTGCCCTGGGACTTGCCCTTGCCGGGCTTGCCGGCCGGGACCCCCTCGCCGCCCGCCAGCTTTTCGGTCTGGCGCACGTTCAATTGCTTGTCCACCACTTGTTGCGCCAGCCCCACCGGATCGACGGCGGTCAGCAGGGCGCGGGCATGGCCGGCGGAAAGCTGGCCCTGGTCCAGCATCTCCTTGACCGGGCCGGGCAGCGCCAAGAGGCGCATCATGTTGGCCACATGGCTGCGCGACTTGCCCACCGCGCGGGCCAGTTCTTCCTGGGTGTGGCTGAATTCCTCGACCAGACGGCGATAGCCCTCGGCTTCCTCCAAGGCGGTGAGGTCCTGGCGTTGCAGGTTCTCGACCAGGGCGACTTCCAGGGCTTCCTTGTCGGTCAGCTCGCGGATGATGACCGGGACTTCGTGCAGCTGCGCCCGCTGCGCCGCCCGCCAGCGCCGTTCGCCGGCGATGATTTCGTACATGCCGTCCTGGGGGCGCACCAGGATGGGCTGCAACACCCCCTTGGTGCGCACCGATTCCACCAGATCGGCGATGGCGGCTTCGTCGAACTGACGGCGCGGCTGGAACTTGCCGGGCTTCAGCTGGGCCACGGGCAGATTGCGCAGGCCGCTGGGCGCCGCCACGGTCTCGTCGGCCAAGGCGGCAGCGCCCTCGACAACGGCGGCGGCGGCGGCCACACCTTGATCCCCCAACAGGGCCGACAGGCCCCGACCCAGCTTGCGACGCTTTTCTTCCGCCACTGTCCTTACACTCCCTTGCTGGCTGAAACTTCGCGCTTCAGCACTTCGGCGGCCAGATGGATATAGGCTTCCGATCCGGCGCATTTGTGGTCATAGATCAAAACCGGCTTGCCATAGGACGGCGCCTCGGAAATGCGCACGTTGCGCGGGATCACCGTCTTGTAGACCTTCTCGCCGAAGAACTCGCGCACGTCGGCGGCCACCTGTTCGGTCAGGTTGTTGCGCTTGTCGAACATGGTCAACACGATGCCCTGCAGTTCCAACGCCGGATTGAAGCCCTTGCGCACCGCCTCGATGGTCTTGACCAGATGGCTGATGCCTTCCAGGGCGAAGAACTCGCATTGCAGCGGCACCATGACCGAATGGGACGCCACCAGGGCGTTCAGGGTCAGAAGGTTCAAGGACGGCGGGCAATCGATCAGCACGTAGTCGTAGACCCCCAAGGCCGGCTTCAACGCCTGGACCAGACGGGTCTCGCGGTTTTCCATGTCCACCAGCTCGATCTCGGCGCCCGACAGGTCGACACCCGACGGCACCACCGACAGGCCAGGGATTTCGGTGTCTTTGGTGGTCTCGGCCAGGCCGGCCTCGCCGATCAGCACGTGATAGGAGTTGACGTCCCGCGCATCGCGCGGAATGCCCAATCCAGTGCTGGCGTTGCCCTGAGGGTCCAGGTCGATCAGCAGCACTGTTTTCTTGGTCGCCGCCATGGCGGTGGCCAGATTGATGGCGGTGGTGGTCTTGCCCACGCCCCCCTTCTGGTTGGCGACGGCGATGACGCGTGTAGGCTTGGTGCCAGTATCAGCCACGGCGAACCTCTTTCAGGTGAAGGACAAGGCCGGACGAATCCGACAGCGACGGAATGCGTTGCGCTGCGATATTCCAATCTTTGGCGGCCTGGGTCAATTCGTCTTCCGCCCCCCGGCCCTTCAGGAAGAAGCCGTGACCTTCCGGCAACAGATGCGGTTCGGCCCAAACCAGCAACTTGTCCAGGCTGGCCAGGGCCCGCGCCGTCACCACCTCGGCGCCCAAGGGCGGCACTTTTTCGATGCGGCAATTGTGGATGGTGACCTTAGTTTCGGTGACCCGGGCCACTTCCCGCAGAAAAGCGCATTTGCGGGCGTCCGATTCGATCAGGTGCACGTCGGGCACCCCCAGGATGGCCAACACCAGGCCGGGAAATCCAGCACCGCTGCCCATGTCGACAAGTCTGTGGACAGGATGTGGAAGAAGCGGGAAAAGCTGCGCAGAATCCAGGAAATGCCGACGCCACAGGCTGGGGATGGTATCAGGCCCCACCAGATTGATGGATTTCTGCCACTTCACCAATAGCTGGGCATAGACCTGCAGCTTGTCCACGCCCGCCACGGGCAGGTTCAAAGGGTCAAGAAGCGCGGGGCCATCGCCCTTGTGGTCTTGTTTCACGTGAAACACCATATATGGATCAGGCGGCGAAGCGCCGTTTGACATGGGCCAGCAGCGCCACCAGCGCCGCCGGGGTCACGCCGGATATGCGTCCGGCATCGGCCAAGGTGGCGGGACGTGCGTTCTTCAGCTTCTGACGAACCTCGGCCGACAACGACCCGATGGCATCGTAATCCACGTCGTCGGGCAGCACCATGTCCTCCTCGCGCCGATAGGCCCGGATGTCGGCTTCCTGTCGTGCCAAATAACCCTGGTATTTGCCTTCGATTTCCAATTGCTCGGCCACCGCCCCGGTAAGCAAGGCCAGTTGCGGCCACATCACCGTCAAACGCGACAGATTGACATGGGGATAAGACAGCAGGTCCCAGGCGGAACGCACCACCCCGTCCAGGTTCACGTCCAGTCCGGCTTGGCGCAAAACGTTAGGGGACGCCTTCAGCCCGTTCAGCAGTTCCCTGCCCTCGGCGATGGCCTGGGCCTTGGCGGTGAAGACGGCAGCGCGGGTGCCGCTGACGCAGCCATGCTCGATACCCTTGGCGGTCAACCGCAGATCGGCGTTGTCGGCCCGCAGGATCAGCCGGTACTCGGCCCGCGAAGTGAACATGCGATAGGGCTCGCGGGTGCCGACGGTGACCAAGTCGTCCACCATCACCCCCATATAGGCGTCGGCACGATCCAGGATCAGCGGGTCGTTGCCGGCCACGGATCGGGCGGCGTTGAGGCCCGCCAGCAACCCTTGCGCCCCGGCTTCCTCGTAGCCGGTGGTGCCGTTGATCTGGCCGGCCAGGAACAGGCCGCCCATCACCTTGGTCTCCAACGACCGCTTCAATTGGCGGGGATCGACGAAATCGTATTCGATGGCATAGCCCGGCCGGATGATGGTGACGTGCTCCAGACCGGGGATGGTGCGGATCATCGCGTCTTGGACATCGGCGGGCAGCGAGGTGGAAATGCCGTTGGGATAGATTGTGGGATCGTCCAGCCCTTCCGGTTCCAAGAATATCTGATGGCCTTGCTTGTCGGCGAAGCGCACCACCTTGTCCTCGATGGACGGGCAATAACGCGGGCCGACGCTTTGGATCTGACCCGAATACATGGGCGCCCGGCTCAGGTTGGCGCGGATGATGTCGTGGGTGCGTTGGTTGGTGTGGGTGATGCCGCAGGCCACCTGGGGATTGGTGATCTTGTCCGTTAAATACGAAAACGGCACCGGCGGGTCGTCACCCTGCTGCATCTCCAGACCGGACCAGTCGATGGTGCGGCCATCCAGGCGTGCCGGAGTGCCTGTCTTCAGACGATCCAGCGGCAGGCCGGCGCGGGCCAGGGCCGCGGACAGACCGTTGCTGGGCTCGTCGCCGAAACGGCCGGCCGGCCAGGTCTGTTCGCCGCAATGGATCAGGCCGCGCAGGAAGGTGCCGGTGGTCACCACCACCGCGCCGCAGCCGATGGCGCGGCCGTCACCCAGGACGGCTCCCACCACCCGCCCCTGGTCGAAGATCAAGTCTTCCACCGTGCCGGCCAGCAAGGTCAGATTCGGCTGCTCGGCCAGGATGGCCTGAACCGCCTGACGATACAGCTTGCGGTCGGCCTGGGCACGGGGACCCTGCACCGCCGGACCCTTGCTTTGATTGAGGATGCGGAACTGGATGCCGCCACGGTCGATGGCGCGGCCCATCACCCCGTCGAGCGCGTCGATCTCGCGCACCAATTGGCCCTTGGCCAAACCGCCGATGGCCGGGTTGCAACTCATCTCGCCGATGGTCTCCAGTCTCTGGGTCGCCAGGATGGTGGCGGCCCCAAATCGGGCGGCGGCAGCGGCGGCCTCGGCGCCGGCATGGCCGCCACCGATGACCAGGACATCGCATTTCAGATCCGAGGGTTTCACGTGAAACATCTATTTGCCGATACAAAATTCGCGGAACACAACATCTAGCAATTCTTCAACGTCCACTCGTCCGGTGATGCGCCCCAAGGCCCGTGCCGCCTGACGTAAGTCCTCGGCGGCCAGTTCCACCGGCTTGGTGGTGTCGAAGCCGGCCAACGCCTCCAGGCATTGATCGACCGCCGCCCGATGCCGGGCTCGGGTCAGCGCCGGCTCGGCGGTGACGGCGAAACGCTCGGCCACCTCGGTTTCAAGCCGGGCAAACAAAGCATCCAAACCATGTCCGGTCCGCGCCGATACCATGATCGCGCCGGAAAAGTCGACAGGATTCGCCAGATCGGCCTTGTTGAAGACGACGATGGAATCTTCGTCCGCCAGCCCCTTGGTCGCCGGGTCCATGCCGGGCCACAAGGTGGCGTCGAAGACCAGCAGTTTCAAGTCGGCGGATTCCGCCCGGTGAAGCGCACGGGCGATGCCCTCGGCCTCGATGTCCTCGGCGGCTTCGCGCAGACCGGCGGTGTCGGCCAGCACCACCGGCCAGCCATGCAGGTCCAGATGGGTTTCGATGACATCGCGCGTCGTCCCCGCCTTGGCCGAGACGATGGCCACTTCTCGCCCGCTGATCCGATTCATCAAGCTGGACTTGCCGGCATTGGGGGCGCCAAGGATGGCGATGTGGATGCCGTCGCGCAGCCGTTCACGGCGCTGTCCTTCCACTTTCTTCGCCCGCATGTCGGCGGTCAAACCGCTGATCAAGTCCTTCACCTGGTCGACCAGCTCGTCGCCGATGCCTTCGTCGGAAAAGTCGATCATCGCCTCGGTCAAGGCCAAGGCGCGGACCAGGATCTCGCGCCAGCCTTCCACCAGGTTGGACAATCCGCCATCCAATTGCCTGAGCGCCTGGCGACGCTGAGCGGCGGTCTCGGCGTCGACCAGGTCGGCGATGGCCTCGGCCCGGGTCAGGTCGAGCTTGCCGTTCAGAAAGGCGCGACGGGAAAATTCCCCCGCCTCCGCCGGGCGCAGGCCATGACACAGCAGGGCTTCCGACAAGGCGCTGGCGACGGCGCGTCCGCCATGCAGATGCAGTTCGACCACGTCCTCGCCGGTGAAGCTTTTGGGGGCGGGGAACACCAGGGCCAGACCGTCGTCGATGTCTTCGTTCCCATGACGCACCCGCACCCTCGTCGCCAGCCGGGGCAAAGGTACGATACCGGTCAAGTCCCGAAGCACGGCGACGCTGGCGGGGCCGGACAGCCTGAAAACGGCAACGCCCCCGCGACCGGGGGCGCTGGCCAGGGCGAAGATGGTCTCTTCGCTCATGGCAGACTCACTTCTGATCGGGCGTCAGCATCAGCCGCGCCACCCGGCCACCGCCCAACAGGTGGGTATCGATGATCTCGTCGATGTCGTCATGGCTGGTAAAGCTGTACCAGATGCCTTCCGGATAGATCACCAGCACCGGCCCCAGCTCGCAGCGGTCCAGACAGCCGGCGGCGTTGACCCGCACCCCGCCCACGCCCTTCTTCTTGGCCTGAGCCTTCAGGTAGTCGCGCAGAGGTTCCGAGCCACGCCCGGCGCAGGACCCGCGCGGATGGTCGTCGGGACGGCGGTTGGTGCAGACGAAGGCGTGGATGCGGTAATAGAGGTCGGGATCCTGCGACATGCTCATTCCTTGGAATCGCGGCGGGTGGTGGCGGTGGCGAACTGGTTCCAGAACATCTTCTGCAATTGCTCCATGCCCTGGACGCCGGCCGGCAACCAGGTCTTCAACATGGCCTCGGGCTCCATGGCCGACAAGGTGGCGGTCATGCGTTCCTGGATTTGGTTCATCATCGCCTCTTGCATGGGCTTGACGTCGGGCAGGCCCAGGAAGGATCGCGCCTCGTCCGGCGTGCAGTCGATGTCGACGGTGATTTTCATGGTGGCGATCCCGGGCTTGTGAAACCGTGTGTGAATGCCAA
>JAIWOG010000060.1 GCA_020217035.1 Magnetospirillum sp.
TGGGCAGCTTCCTGGGATCGTGGCTGGGCGGCATCATCTACGACGCCACTTTGTCCTATGACGTCATGTGGATGGGCACCGCCATCCTGGGCGTGGTGGCGTCGCTGCTGCACCTGCCCATCGACGACCGCTCGCTGCGGAACGCTCAGGCCGCCTGATTTCTTTTGCGGATCAACAGCCAATAGGCGGCCAGCGCCGTCAATCCCAGACACCCGGCCAGCGTCGCCAGCGGCCGGGTGGAATGGTCGAAGCTGACCGAATGGAGCCAGCCGGCCAGCGACCCGCACACCATCTGGATGAAACCCAGCAAAGCCGAGGCGGCCCCGGCCATGCGCGGATGGGGCGCGATGGCGCCGGCGCTGCCGTTGGGGATGACCATGGCGCCGGCCATGAAGAACACCATCAGCGGCAGCAACACGGCCGGCAGGCTTTGCACCCCAGCCCACGCCAACCCCAGGCACACCGTGCCCGACAGGGCGGCGCCCGCGACGCCGAGGCCGATCATGCGGTCCAGTCCGACCCGGTGGGTCCACTTGCCGGCGACGAAGCCGCCGACGATGTAGCCGGCCACCACCACGGCGAAGCCGAAGCCGAAATAGGATGGCGGCAGCCCCAGCACGTCGATCAGCACGAAACTTGATCCCGAGATGAAGCTGAACATGCCGGCGAAGGTGGCCGCCACCACCAGCACGTAACCCAGCACCTCACGGTCGGCCAGAAGCGTCCGGTAATTGCCGGCCATGCGCATGGGGGACAGCGCGTGCGGGTCGGGGTGGGCGTTGGTTTCGCCCAGCCAACGCCAAGTGCCCACCAACAGGATGATCCCGAACAGCCCCAGCAGGATGAAGTTGGACCGCCAGCCAAACAAGGTATGGAACCAACCGCCCAGGATGGGGGCGACGAAGGGGGCCAAAGCCATGGCCGAGGCCATGTAGCTCATCACCCGGGCCGCCTGTTCCCGGGGATAGACGTCGCGCACCACGGCGCGGCCCACCACCGGGCCGCAGCACGCCCCCAGGGCTTGCAGGAAGCGGCTGGCGATCAAGGTCTCGATGGTTGGCGCCAACATGCAGGCCAAGGAACCCAGCACATAGATGACGACACCGCCCAGGATCACCCGACGGCGGCCGAAGCGGTCCGACAACGGCCCGTAGACCAGCATGGAGACGGCGAAGCCCAGCAAGAACATCGACAGCGTCATCTGCACCATTTCGACGCTGGTGTTGAAATAGCGCCCCATGTCGGGCAGCGACGCCAGGTAAAGGTCGGTGGACACCGGACCGAAAGCCACCAAACCGGTCAGCAAGGCGGTAACCTTGAAGCTGGTGGGATCGGGACGGGGGGGATTGGCAGTCATGACCAAAGGCTCCGGCGGCAACGGAATTACATAATAACGAATTAATTCTGTAATGTAGAATATAAATCTGGGGTCAGGGCTGATATTGGTGCAGCGACGCCCCGTGTGCCTTCAGCCAGGCACGCCCGCCATGGTGGTCCACCCCCAATGATCGGACAATGGCCCAAAAGGCTGGGGAGTGGTTGAGTTCGGCCAAATGCGCCACTTCGTGGCCGACAACGTAGTCCAGCACGAAGGACGGCGCCATCACCAGCCGCCAGGACAGGGCGATGGCCCCTTGCGCCGAGCATGATCCCCAGCGCGACACCGTGTCCTTGACGGTGACCCGCGACGGTTTGCGGCCGATGCGGGCCGCCAAATCGTGGCATTTGCCCACCATCAACCGCCGGGCCTCGGCCCGCAGGAAGTCTCCAACCCGTCGCGAGACGTGTTCCTGCTGGCCCGAAACATGGATCTCTCCGCCTTCCACCCAGACGCCGCGCCGGGTGTCGGGGCGGTGCCGGATCAGATGGTGGGCGCCCAGCAGCGGCACCTGCTGCCCGATTCCCAAAGCCTGACGGGATGGAAGCCTGGCCAGACGCTGGCCCAGCCAATCGCCATGGGACAGCAAGAAGGCCCGGGCCTCGGCCAGCCGGCCATGCGCCGGCAGCACCAGGACGACGCCGCGCACCGCGTCGACACGCAAGGACATGCGTCGAGCCAGCGGCGACCGGCGGATGGCGACCGGCACCTTGCGGCCGTCAAGCTCTAGTTCCAGACGGTCTAGGCTGGCCATGTCACGATATGCCGGTCCAGCGGGCCAGCCCGGCTTTCGGTGACACAGCGGCCGCGCACCGAGGCGCCGGCCTGATGGACGCTGTCGCGGTTCCCCGAAACCAAGGGATGCCACCACGGCAACGGTTTGCCCGCCGCCACCAACCGGTAGGCACAGGTCGAGGGCAGCCAATGCAGGGAATCCACCTTGCCGGCATCCAACTGCACGCAATCGGGAACGTGATCGCGCCGGTTGGGATAATCCTTGCAGGCGCAGGTCACTGGGTTCAGCAGCCGGCAGGCCACGTTGGTGTAGTGGATGTCGCCGGAATCCTCGTCCTCAAGCTTGTGCAGGCAGCATTTGCCGCAGCCGTCACACAGGCTTTCCCACTCGGCCGGGCTCAACTCGTTCATGGCCTTTGTCCGCCAGAACGGTAAGCTTGTCGTGGGTCCGGATGAAGTCGCGGACATGGGGATAAATCTCCTCGCGCCAACGGCGGCCGTTGAACACGCCGTAATGGCCGACCTTGGGGGCGACATGGTGGACACGCTGGTCGTCGCTCAGACCCGAGCACAGCTTGTGGGCCGCCTCGGTCTGGCCGATGCCGGTGATGTCGTCCTTCTCGCCTTCGATAGTCATCAGCGCGGTGTGTTTAATCAAGGCCGGTTTCACCAGACGGTCGCGATAGGTGAACTTTCCTTCCGGCAATTGATGCTCGATGAACACCTTCTGGATGGTGTTCAGGTAATATTCCGCCGGCAGATCCATCACCGCCAGGTATTCGTCATAGAATTCCCGATGCTTTTCCGCCGAATCGCCGTCCCCGCGCACCATGTTGTGAAACAGGTTGATGTGTTCGCCCACGTGGCGTTCCGGATTGAGGCTCATGAAGCCCTGCAATTGCAGGAAGCCCGGATAGACCCGGCGTCCACGCCCGGCATGGACGAAGGGCACGGTGTTGATGACGTGGCTTTCGAACCAGGAAAGCGGCTTGTCGGTGGCCAGCTTGTTGACCTTGGTCGGGCTGATGCGGGTGTCGATGGGACCGCCCATCAGCACCATGGAGCTGGGCTGGCGCGGGTCATTGTCCTCGGCCATCAGCGACACCGCGGCCAGCACCGGCACCGAAGGCTGGCACACCGCCAGCACGTGGGTGTCGGCGCCCAGGAAGTGCAGCAGTTCGCGGATATAGTCGATATAGTCGTCCAGGGTGAAGGGGCCGGCATCCAGCGGCACGTCGCGGGCGTCGATCCAATCGGTGATGTAGACGTCGTGGTCGGGCAGCAGGGTTTCCACCGTGCCGCGCAGCAGCGTGGCGTAGTGACCCGACATCGGCGCCACCACCAGCACGCGGGGGTCGCGGCGGTCGGTCTGGCGCTGGAAGTGCAGCAGGCCGCAGAACGGCTTTTCGTAGACCACCACTTCGCGCACCGGGATTTCCTGGCCGCCGATCACCGTGTTGGGCAGGTTGAAGGCGGGCTTGGGGTAACGCCGGGTGGTGCGTTCCAGCAACTCGGCCCCGGCGGCGACGGCACGGCCGAAGCTGGTGTAGGACATGGGCATCCAAGGATGGCTGTACATGGACTGCACGGCTTCCGCCATCAGGCGGACCGGAGCCAAAGCCGCGTGCTGCAACTCGTGGAGGTGATAAAGCATTAGGACCGCCCCTGCCCATTGACCGAAGGGATAGTTTTGTTACCTAAAAATGACATCATAGGCAATTAAATTATTATAATTGCCAACATCACCCACTGCGTTGTGCAGTGCAAAATATTGGGGCCGGCGATGTGCTAAATCAAGTGCTGATCCTTAAACCCGGTCGATCAGGTGCAGGAACGAGGCGGCGACGGAACCTGCCTGCCACCCCGCCTGCCCCAAATCGGTGCCGGCGGCGTCGGCGACCGAGAACAACGGCTGCCCCGGCCCTTCGCCCAGGATCGTGGCGAAATGGAATTCATGGCCGCGCAACCCCTGCCCGGCCGGCCCCAAGGGACCGGCAGCCAGCAAGCGGGCCTGACGATAGCCCAGATGCAGCCGACGTTTGGCGAAAGAGGTATCCAGGGGCAAGAGCCCGGCCATTTGATGACTGTGCCCGTCGCCATCCTGCAGGGTGCGGCCCAACACCATGAAGCCGCCGCATTCACCGAACACCGTGCCCCCCCGCGCCGCCACCCGGCGCAAGCCGTCGAGGAAACGGCCATTGGCGGCCAGCCGGCCGGCGAACAATTCCGGATAGCCACCGGGCAGATACACCGCGTCGCCATCGGGCGTCTGATCGTCCAGCGGCGAGAAGACGCTGATCTCGGCGCCTTGACGACGCCATCCTTCCAGAACCCCGGCATAGGCGAAAGCGAATGCCTGGTCGCGGGCCACGGCGATGCGGTTTCCCAACACCGGCAGCGGACAGGGGTGGGAAGCGGACAAGGCGGTGGGCCTGGCCAAGGCTTGCAGCGCCGCCAGTTCCACATGGCGACCCACCGCGTCGGCGGCCGCCGCCAGGAAGGCCGGCAGGTCGGGATGTTCGCAAGCCTGGACCAGCCCCAGATGGCGGCTGGGCACCACCAGGTTTTCCAGCCGGGGCATGAAGCCCAGCAGCGCCACTTCGGGGCAGAAGCGGGCGCAGGCGGCGGCGATCATGCGCCGGTGCTTGTCCGACGACACTTGGTTGAAGATGACGCCGGCGACGCGGACATCGGGGCGCAGGCGGGCGAAACCGGCCAGCATGGCCGCCGCCGAGCCCGCCATGCCGCGGGAATCGATGACCATCACCACCGGCCAACCGGTCAGCGCGGCGATCTCGGCGGTACTGCCGTCGCTTTGCCCATGCGGCACGTCGGCGCCGTCGAACAGGCCCATGACCCCTTCGCACACCACCAGATCGGCGTCCTGGCCGGCGGCTTGCGCCAATCCGGCCAAGCTTGCCGGCGCCATGGCCCAGGAATCCAGGTTCAGGCAAGGCCGACCGGTGGCGGCGGCGTGAAAGGCCGGGTCGATGTAGTCGGGACCAACCTTGGCCGAGCCGACACGCAAACCCTTGGCCTTCAAATGGGCCAACAGGCCCAGAGTCACCAGGGTCTTGCCGCTGCCGGACGACGGCGCCGCCAGAATCAGGCCGGGTACGGACATGCTAATTCAGGTGCTTCTTCAGTCCGGCCAGCAGATCCGGGGCGCTGGTGCCATGGGGGAAGTGCTGCACGAACTTGCCGTCCGGCCCCATCAGATACAGGATCGACGAATGGTCGACGGTGTAGTTTTCCTGGTCCCCGCCCTTGGCCTTCTCGGCGTAGACCTTGAACGCCTTCTTGGCGGCGTCGGTCTGTTCGGCGTTGCCCACCAGCCCCAGCATGTCGGGGGCGAAGGCGGTGACGTAATCCTTCAACACCTCGGGGCGGTCGCGGTCCGGATCGACGGTGATGAACAGGGGGGCCAGCTTGGCCCGCTCGGCCGGACTCAGGCCATCCAGCGCCACCGACATCACGCCCAGGGCGGTGGGGCAGACATCCGGGCAATAGGTATAGCCGAAATAAATCAACATCCAGCGCCCGGCGAAGGTCTTTTCCGTCACCGCCCGGCCATTGTGGTCGGCCATGGCGAACGGCCCGCCCACCGTGGCCTGACCGTCGCCGGACCACACCATCAGCCGGGCGCCGACGGCGACGCCGATCACCACCAGGATGGCGATGACGGCCCAGATCGAGGATTTCTTCTTCATCGCCTGCTCCGTTGATTTTCCATCAGGCCACCAGGGCCCAAGCCAAGTACCCCAACATGCCGGCATTGGCCACCAGCAGCAGCGGCGCCCATTTCAACATCTGGTCCCGCCATTGCCCGATGGCGAAATGGCCGATGCCGCCCACCGCCACCAACACCGGAACGGTGCCGGCGGCGAAGGCCAGCATGCCGAACGCCGAGGCCAGCGGGTCGCCGCTAGCCGCCGCCGCCGCCAAGGCGGCGTAAAGCAAACCGCAGGGAATGAAGCCCAGCAGCACCCCCAACGCCCATCCCCGCCAGCCGGTGGGGGTGGCGAAAAGCGGCCGTGCCAAGCGGGCGACATGACGGCTCCACCACGATTCGCCACCACCGCCAGCGCCCAACAGGGCTTTCAGACTCGGCACCGCCATGCCCACCAGCAACAACGCCGCCATCGCCAGCAAGGCAGCGGCCACATAGCGAAAGGCGTTGCCGCCGGACAAGGCGCCGGCGGCCCAGCCGGCCACCGCCCCCAGGGCGCCATAGGTAGTGGCGCGGCCCAGATGATAGGGGATCAACGCCGCCCCGGTCAGGCGGCGGAACTCGTTCATCCGCGCGGCGGGCAGGCTTTCCAGCCGCGCCGCCACCTGCGACAGCACGAAAGGACCGCACATGCCGGTGCAATGGGACAAGCTGCCGATCACCCCGGTCAGGAACAGGCCGCTCAGCAGGCCGCCATGGGTGTCCACCACCACCCGGCACACCGCCAGCCCCGATTCCAGCCCGATCAAGGCGTCATTCATGGCTGCCACCATCGCAGATGTTGACGCAGGCCGACCACGCCGCCCAGCACCAGCAGTGCCGGGGCGGGCAAGGGGGTGGCAGCCAGGTCGTCCACCAGCCGGCCCAACGTGGTTTCCAGCACCTTTTGCTGGGAGGTCGCCGCCTTGGACACCACCGCCATCAGTTCATCGGGCCTGCGGCCCGCCGCCAGAAGGCGTTGCCGAAGCGTGTCGACCTTCGACAACCCCATGTAGAAGACGATGACCTGGGCGCCGCGGGCCAGACAATCCCAGTCGAAGCCGTCGGGCACGTCGCCGTCCTGGTCGTGGCCGGTGACGAAAGCCAGGGTCGAGTTGCATTGCTTGGCGGTGACCGGAATGCCGGCATAGGCCAGACCACCGATGCCGGCGCTGATGCCGGGCACCACCCGGAAAGGGATATTTTCGGCGGCCAGCACCAAGGCTTCCTCGGCGCCACGGCCGAAGACGAAGGGATCGCCGCCCTTCAGACGCAACACCTTCTTGCCAATCCGCGCCAGTTCCACCAACCGGGCAGTGATCTGGTCCTGCTTGGGGCTGGCCTGACCACCGCGCTTGCCCATGGATTCCACCTGGGCGCCCGGATGGGCCAGGGCGACGACGCGGGGATCGACCAGGGCGTCGTGCACCACGTGGTCGGCCTGGGCCAAAGCGTGCAACGCCAAGGCGGTCAGCAGCCCGGGATCGCCGGGGCCGGCGCCGACCAGCCAGACGCTGCCGGGCTGAAAGGGGGGAAGGTCCAAGTTCATGGCGGCGATCATAGCGTGGCGAAAATGTTCACGCCCTGCTTTTTGTCAAACCTTACCAGGACGTAACACATGGGTGTGGTCAGGGGCGTAAAGCCGCGAATCGGTGAACTCGGCATCGCCCAGGACGCGGCCGACAAGGATCAGCGCCGTGCGGGTCAGCCCGGCCTCTTTCACCTTTCCACGGATGTCGGCCAGCGTGCCCTTGAGAAAGGCTTGGTCGGGCCAGCTGACCCGATAGGCGATGGCCACCGGGCAATCGGCGCCGTAAAGCGGCGTCAATTCCTTGACCACGTGGGCCAGGTTGGCGATGGACAGATGGATGGCCAAGGTGGCGCCGCTTTTGCCCAAGGTGGCCAGATCCTCGCCTTCCGGCATGGAACTGGAGCGCACGGCGGTGCGGGTCAGGATGATGGACTGGCTGACGTCGGGCAGGGTCAGTTCCGCCCCCAGGGCGGCGGCGGCGGCGGCGAAGGCCGGAACGCCGGGGGTGACGTCATAGGCGATACCCAATTGGTCCAGCCGCCGCATCTGCTCGGCAATGGCGCCATAGATGCTGGGATCGCCGGAATGGACGCGGGCGACGTCCAGGCCCTGGTCGTCGGCTTCTTCCATCTCGGCGATGATTTCGTCCAGGTTCATGGCCGCCGTGTCAAGCACACGAGCACCGGCGGGGGCCTCGGCCACCACCTCGGCGGGGACCAACGATCCGGCATAAAGGCAGACCGCGCATTTGCGGATCAGGTTCAGGCCGCGCACGGTGATCAGATCGGGGGCGCCGGGGCCGGCGCCGATGAAATGGACGGTCATGATCGGCTTCCTTACAGCTTCTTGGCGTAGCCACGCGGGGTATAGACCCAGTCGCGGCCGCCGAAAGTGATGCGGCGGCTTTCGCTGGACCCCACCACCACCATGGTCAACATATCGGCATCGTCGGCCTGCAATTCACCCAAGGTGACGAAGCGGATGTTTTCTTCGGTGCGGCCCAATTGACGGGCCAGGATCACCGGGGTTTCCGGTCCTCGGCCGGTCAGCAGGATGTCGCGGGCCCGGGTCAACTGGTCACGACGTCGTTTCGACACCGGATTATAGAAGCACACTACGAAATCGGCCGCCGCCGCCGCCTGCAGGCGCTTTTCGATGGTCTCCCACGGTGTCAGCAGGTCGGACAGCGAGATGGTGCAGAAATCATGGTTCACCGGGGCGCCGGCCCGCGCCGCTGCGGCCTGCAGGGCCGACACGCCGGGGACCACGGTGATGTCGGTGCCGCGCCATTGGGGATTGGCCTCGCGTTCGATCAGTTCGAACACCAAGGTGGCCAGCGCATAGATGCCGGCGTCGCCGGAACACACCAAAGCCACGCTCTTGCCCTGGCCGGCCAGGTCCAGGGCCATGCGGGCACGGTCGGCTTCCGCCCCCAGATCGCTTTGGTGGCGGGTCTTGCCCTCGGCCGCCGAGCCCAGCAGGTCCAGATACAAGCCGTATCCCACCAGATCGCTGGCCGCGGCAACGGCGGCGCTGGCCTGGGGGCTGCGCATGGCGGCGCTGCCGGGGCCGATGCCGACCACGAACAACCGGCCAGGAGCACGGCCCACCGCATGCGCGTCGACGGCGTGCGGCGCCCGGGCGATGGCCAATGTCGCCCGCTTGCTCTTGGTCTTGACCACCACCAACTCGGCCTCGGGGCCGGCTGCGGCCAGGGCGGCGCCCTCGGACACGCCGGGGCAGCCGATTTCCTTCAATACGATATCGGAAGGATTTTTCAGGCGCGGCGCTTCCTGGTTCAGCCGCTCGGCGCTGAAGAACCGCGCCGGCACCCCCAAGGACTTCGCCAGTTCCAGCACCGCCGGTTCGTCCATTTTCACATCCACCGAGGCAACGCAGGCGATGGCGCCCGGCGCCAGCGCCTCGGCTTCCAGCACGTCGCGCACCAGCCCGGCCAGTTCGGCAGGGTCGCAATCGCGCTCGCAGCCCACCCCCAAGACCAGGACCGGCGGGTTCAGCAGCAATTCCTGGTCCTCGGCCATCACCGCATGGTCGGTGACCCGCACCGCCGGCTCGGCGTCGGCGGCGAAGGACAGATGCGACAGCCAGTCGGCGTCGCCGGCTTCCACTTCCAGGCGCACCGGCTCGCCGGCCAAAAGTGCCGCCGCCACCGGCTTGGCGGCGGCGGGATTGGCCACGTGCCAGCCGGGCGGCGGCTCGTCCAGGGCGATCCCCAGCTTCAAATCGCCGGCGGTGGTGATGGCGGCGTGGCCGTCCAGCATTTCGGCGATCGAGCGGGCCAAGTCGTTGGCGCCGTGATGGCCGCCCAGCAAGGGGACGGCGCTGGAGCCGTCGGGCGCCACCGCCAGCACCGGCGGCTCGGCCTGCTTGTCCACCAGATGCGGGCCGATGGCGCGGATCAGGATGCCGGCGGCGCACACGCCGACGATGGCGGTCCCGGCTTTGAACAATTCGGCCACATGGGACTTGGTGTCGGTGAACACGATTTCGGCGCCGTCGATGCGCCCAGCCAAGCCGTGCAATTGGGCACCGGGCAAGCCGGCAGCGATCTTGCGGGCGACGGCCAGGGCGGCGGGGGTGACACAAAGGACAGCGATCATGGATGCACCAGGATGACAGAGAAATA
>JAIWOG010000061.1 GCA_020217035.1 Magnetospirillum sp.
GGACAGGGTTTCCGCCTCGGCCAGGGGCAGCACACGCTGGTCGGGAAGGGTGGCGCGTTCCACCGCCACCGCCGAATTCAGCAGCCCCATGGAAGACAGCAATTGCTTCAGGCGCGGCAGATGGCGCCCCACCTTCATGATCACCGCTGCCTCGGCCGGTTCCAGCATGGCGCGGATCAGTTCGTCCGAACGGGTGGCCGGGATGATGGCCACCGCGTCGTCCAACAGCGACAGCGGCCGCACCGCCATGGCGGCGGCGGCCATGGGCGACGACACGCCGGGCACCACCTGGATGGGGAAACGGTCCTTAAGCCGGGTCAGCACATAGATGAACGAGCCGAAAAACAGCGGGTCGCCCTCGCACAGCACGCCGACATCCTGACCCGCCGCCAAATGCTCGGCGATGGCGGTGGCGGCCTTGTCATAGGCTTCGTCGGTGTCGTCGCGTTCGGGTCGGAAGGACAGGCGGATGGGGATTTCCACCCGGCCTTCCGGCACGTAAACCGCCGCGATGCTTCGTGCCATGCCGTCGCCGTCCAGCGGTGCCGGCCAGGCCAGCACCGGCACTTGGCCCAGCAGGCGGATGGCCTTGGCGGTCAGCAGTTCCGGGTCGCCGGGGCCGATGCCGATGCCCCACAAAGTGCCGCTCATGCCTTGACCCCTTTATATTGGGTCACCGGCATGGCCGGATGCCAGGTATGGAAGCCGCCCACCGGGGCCAGACGAGACAGTGACAGCCGGATCATTTCGCCCCCGTGACGGGCATGGAAAAGCTGAAGAGCCGCCTCGCCTTCCGCCGTCACCGCGTTGACCACCAGCCGCCCCCCCGGCTTCAAGGCCGCCCAGCAGGCGTCCAGCAGACCGGGTGCCGAGACGCCGCCACCGACGAACACCGCGTCGGGATCGGAATAGGGCAGGGAATCCGGCGCATGGCCCTGGATCACCTGCAAAGCCGGAACCCCCAGGCGAGCGGCGTTGACGGCGATGGACGCCGCGCGGCGGGCATGGGATTCGATGGCGACGGCCTGGCCGCCGGCCCGCATCCATTCGATGGCCACCGATCCGCAACCGGCGCCCACGTCCCACAGCAACTGGCCGGGCAGCGGTGCCAAGGTGGACAAGGTCACGGCGCGGATTTCCCGCTTGGTCAACTGGCCGTCATGGTCGAAGGCATCGTCGGGCAAGCCGCCGACCAGAGACAACACTTTGGCCCCCTTTTCCGCCGCGCAGGCGATGGCGACGACGTTCAGATCGGCGCTTTCCCCCACCCAAGTTTGGGCCGTGGCACGTCGGATGTGCTGTTTCGCCCCGCCCAGATGTTCCAACACCACGATTTCCGACGGACCAAAGCCGGCTTTTTCCAGCAAACGGGCGATTGCCGCCGGACTTTGGCCGTCTTCCGACAGCACCAGCAGCTTGCGCCCCGGCGCCAGATGCAGGTGCAACGCCTCGATGGGACGGCCATGCACGGTCAGACACAAACAATCCTGCAACGCCCACCCCAAGACGCCCGCGGCCAGGGAAAAGGCGCCGGGATGGGGAAGCACCAGCATCTCGGCCGGGTCGAACCAGCGGCAAAGAGTGGCGCCGATGCCGTAATACATGGGGTCGCCCGAGGCCAGCACGACCACATTGCGCCCCCGCAACGATTCCAGCATGTCCTGGGATTGGGAAAACGGCGACGGCCAGACCCGCTTGTCGGCGCCCTCGACCAGGGCCAGATGACGTTCGCCCCCCACCAGCACTTCGGCGCCATCGATCAGGGCGCGGGCGGTGGGGCTGATGCCGGCCAACCCGTCGTCGCCGATGCCGACGACTTTCAGCCAAACATTCATGACAGCCCCCCGGCCAGGGCATTGACCGCCGCCGCCGCCATGGCCGAGCCGCCGCGCCGGCCGCGTAGCGCCACATATGGCAAGCCCGACTGGATCAACGCTTCCTTGCTTTCGACGGCGCCGACGAAACCCACCGGGAAGCCCAGCACCAAGGCCGGACGCGGGGCGCCTTGTTCCATCAGTTCCAGCAGACGGAACAGTGCGGTCGGCGCGTTGCCGATGGCGACCACGGCGCCGTCCAGATGGGGCAGCCACAAATCCACCGCCATGGCCGACCGCGTGGTGCCCAGCGCCTTGGCGGTGCCCGGCACCGCCGGATCGTTAAGCGTGCAGATGACCGGGTTGGATTTGGGCAGGCGACGGCGGATGATGCCGTGCGACACCATTTCCGCGTCCACCAGGATCGGCGCCCCGCGTGCCAAGGCCATCGCCCCCGCCGCCGCCGCGCCGTCCGACCAGGACAGGTCCGCAGCGATGTCGGTCATGCCGCAGGCATGAATGACGCGGACCATCACATCGCGCAAATCGGCGGGCACCCCGTCCAGGTCCACCTCGCCGCCGATGGTGGCGAATGACTGGCGATAAATCTCGTCCGGATCCTTGATCCAGTCGTGGATGTCGATTTTGTGCGGATTGCCGGCCCCCAAGATCCACCCCTCTTCCGTTTCGACAACCAAACGTTCATCGGCGCTCAGGCTTTGGTCGCCAGCGAACTGCGCCGCCAGCCGGCCGTCGCGGTCCAGCTTGGCGAAATGGCGGGCCAGCGCCAGCACCTGAGCCCGGTCCTTGACCTCGTCCGGTCCTGGCTGCACCGCCAACATGGACGGATAGACTTCCGCCAGCAGCACCCGCCAATCGGAATCCTTGGCCAGGGGCCTAAGGCCGGTTTCGAACGGCCACACCCTGGTCAGCTGGGCCAACCAGGGATGGGCCCGCAATTCCTCCAGCCGCGCCATGCCCAACAGCGATTGGCTGCCCACCGCGCCGTTGTAATGCAGTTGCCACACCGACTTGGTCGTCTTCAGGCGGGTTTCCGCCAGACGCCGTTCCGCCAAGCCGGCGAAACCGGCCTTTTTCTCGGTCAGGCAAGGCGTGGCGGCGTTGGCCGGGCAGCCCCAGAACGGCCCGGCGCCGCCGCTCAGCTGTTGATTCAATTGGGCGGCGGCGGCGAACCGGACATTGGCGTTGTCGGCGCCATCGGCCACCAGCGACCGCAAGCGCCGCCACAAGCCGCGCCAATCCTTGCAGCCCAACCGCCCCAAGGCGCCGCGTGGCAGCCCCAGGGCGAAGTCGAAGCCGACCAGCACGTGACGGCCACGGGCGGCCAGATCGGACAAGCTGTCGGCCAACAGGGCCATGGCTTGATCCCGCGTCGGCGGGTTCAACACCGTTTCGCCCCCGTCACGGTCTCGGATGGCGATCCAGATGCTGTCCGGCCCGGTCTTGGGGCGCGATTCGGCGCTCCAATCCACCATCACATAGGCGTCGAAGACCGGACCTTCGCTCAGCATGGCCGAATCTCAGTGGTCGTGCTCATGGTCATGGTCATGGTCATGGTCATGATGATGGTGGCCATGGCCGTGGTGATGGTGACCATGATGATGGTCGTGGCCGTGGTGATGCCCATGGTCCTCGTCGGTGCCGATGCCCCGCACATGGTGGTGGTGGCCGGCCTGGACGGCGCCCACCTGGGCCTCGTAACCCACCACCTGCACACGATACTTGCACAGCGTGCAGTTCATGTGGGTCTCGCCCTTCAGGATTTCTTCCACCCGCTCGACAAAGCTGTCGATGACCAACGGATGGTCGTTCAGGTACGGCGCCTTGACGATCTGCACCTGCGGGTTGGCGGCTTGCGCTTCGTCGGCCCATTCATAGATGCGCTTGACCAGGATGCCGGTGAACAGGAAATAGGGGAAGACGACGATGCGGGCGTAACCCAGTCGCACCACCCGTTCCAACGCCTGGTTGACCAGCGGATAGGCGACGCCCGAGAACGCCACCTCGGCCCAGCCGAAGCCCATGCCTTCCCACAGCATGCGCGCCACCTTGGCGACGTTGGAATTGGCGTCGGGGTCGTTGGTGCCGCGCCCGACCACCAGCAGCAGGGTGTCCTTGCGATCCACATCGCCCGGCGCCGCGGCGATGGCTTCCTCGACGCGGGCGGCGGCGGCGGCCAACATCTTGGGGTCGATGGCCAGTTCCCGGCCGAACTCGATCTTGACGTCGGGATTGTCGGCGCCCCAGGAATTGATTTCCCATGGCAGGTCGTTCTTCACGTGGCCGGCGGCGAACAGCATGCCGGGCACCGCCAGCACATGGCGCACCCCTTGCGCCTTCAGCGCGTCCAGACCTTCCTTGATGATGGGGCGGGCGAATTCCAGATAGCCCGATTCGACCGCGTGTTGCGGCAGGCGCTGGCGCAGGTGGCGGGCCAGGGAATCGAATTCCTTGGTCGCTTCCACGTCGCGGCTGCCATGGCCGCAAATCATCACGCCGGTCTTCATGTCAGTCATTCGCTTGGTCCTTGCCTTCGAGCGTCAGGGTTTCATGCCGGCTGGTCCATGCCTCCGGCCGGGCGTGGCGGACTATAGGGAGTTCGGCTTCGATTTGTAAGAGTTTCGTGACTTGGGTATGGTGCGATCCATGCTGCCTTTGTTCACCCAATTCGGCCACGCGCCCGACGGTTTGTTCCTGCTGTTCCTGGCCTTGGCCTTGGACGCGGTCTTAGGCGACATGAACTGGCTGTTCCGCCTGATCCCGCACCCGGTGGTGGCCATCGGGCGGGCGATTGCCGGCCTGGACCGCCGGTTGAACCGCCCCGAACGCGGGGAAGCCGCGCGCCGGCACCGCGGCATCGTGCTGGTGCTGATCATGGTCACCGCCGCCGCCCTGGTCGGCGCGGTGATTTCCTTCGTCGCCCGGGTGCTGCCCCATGCCTGGCTGATCGAGGTTTTCGTCGCCGCCACGCTTTTGGCCCAGCGCGGCCTGTTCGAGCATGTGGACGACGTCGCCCGCGCCCTTCAGCACAAGGGGCTGGAAGCCGGCCGCTACGCGGTGTCGCGCATCGTCGGCCGCGACCCCACCAGCCTGGACGAGCACGGGGTCAGCCGCGCCGCCATCGAATCACTGGCCGAAAACTTTTCCGACGCGGTGGTGGCCCCGGCCTTCTGGTATGTGCTGTTCGGGCTGCCCGGCATCCTGGTCTACAAGACCGTCAACACCTTGGATTCCATGGTCGGCTACCGCAACGACAAGTACCGGGCTTTCGGCTGGGCCTCGGCACGGCTGGACGACGTGTTGAACTATGTCCCGGCCCGCCTGGCCGGGCTGATCATCACCCTGGCCGCCTTGGTGGCGGCACGCGGCAATCCATGGCGGGCCTTGGTCACCATGATCCGCGACGCCCGCCACCATCCATCCCCCAATTCCGGCTGGCCCGAGGCCGCCATGGCCGGCGCCTTGGGCCTGGCCCTGGGCGGCCCGCGCAAATATCCCGGACTGGTGGTGGACCAGAAATGGATCGGCCAGGGACGGGCGCGGGCCAATTTCGCCGACATCGACCGGGCGCTGCACCTGTTTTCCGCCGCCTGCCTGATGAATGCCGGCCTGGTTACCCTGGTGTGGTGGGCACAAGCCTGAGCAACGCCTCCATGTCCACATGGGCTTCCAGATGCTGGGCCAAGGCGTCCAACACCCTGTCCACCTGGGATTCATAAGCCAAATCGGACGACCGTCCTTGGCGCAATTGCGCCAAAACGGCCGCGCGGAAGCCGTCGGACGCGAACAGGCCGTGCAGGTAACAGCCCATCACCCGGCCATCGGCCGAGACGGCGCCATCGGGACGGCCCTCCAGCGTCAGGAAGGGCCGGTCGCAATCGGCGCCCTGGCTGCGGCCCATATGCATCTCATAGCCGCGCACGGCATGACCGGCCCTGTCGGCGCCGCTGACCGAACGCAGCACCTTGTCGCCGGCCATCACCGTTTCAACGTCAAGCAGGCCCAGTCCGGCGGTCACAGAGCCGGCCGGGCTTTCCACCCCCAAGGGATCGGAAACGCAGCGCCCCAGCATCTGATAGCCGGCGCAGATGCCCAACACCCTGCCGCCGCGCCGCAAATGGGCGGTGATGTCGATGTCCCAACCCTGGGCTTTCAGGAAATCCAGATCGGGGATGGTGGCCTTGGAGCCGGGCAGGATCACCAGATCGGCATCGCCGGGCAGGGCTCGGCCGGCCTCGACGAAATCGACGCTGACATCGGCTTCGGCGGCCAAGGGGTCGAAATCGTCGAAATTGGCCAGACGCGGCAGACGCGGGATGGCGATCTTGATCGCCGCATTCTTGTTTTGATTACGCAATGAAGCCGAATCTTCCGGCGGCAACAGGCTGGCCTGGGCGAACCACGGGACGACACCCAGACATTTCAGCCCGGTATGGGCAGCGATGACGTCCAACGCCGGGGTGAACAGGCTTGGGTCGCCGCGGAACTTGTTGATCAGGTAACCCTTGAGACGGGCGCGTTCGTTGGCGGGCAGGATGTTCCAGGTGCCGACGACGCTGGCGATGACGCCGCCGCGGTCGATGTCGGCCACCAGGATCACCGGCAGGTCAGCGGCCTCGGCGAAGCCCATATTGGCGATGTCGGCGGCGCGAAGGTTGACCTCGGCGGCGCTGCCGGCGCCTTCCACCAGCACCAGGTCGGCGCCCTGGGCGATTTGGGCGAAGCTTTCCAACACCTTGGGCATCAGGCTGGGCTTCAGCTTGTAGTAATCCCTGGCCCCGGCAGTGGTCAGCACTTGGCCTTGCACCACCACCTGCGATCCCACATCCGATTGCGGCTTCAGCAGCACCGGATTCATGTGGCGGCTGGGGGCCACGCCGCAGGCGCGGGCCTGCAACGCCTGGGCGCGGCCGATTTCGCCGCCGTCCTCGGTGACGGCGGCATTGTTGGACATGTTCTGCGGCTTGAACGGCCGTACCTTCAGGCCGCGCCGCACCAAAGCACGGGCCAAACCGGCCACCAGCAGCGACTTGCCGACGTCGGATCCGGTGCCCTGGAACATCAGGGCGGGGATGGGGGGCTTAGCGGGCAAGCAGATCCTTCAGCCGGTTGGCTTGCGGGTTGTCCAGGCGACGGGCGATGACGATGTCTTCCGGCACCGGGTTGCCGCCGTAATAGGCGGCGTTCCACGAATGGCGGGGCAAGATGCCTGACCCTTCCAGCGAGGCGCCGCCATAGGCGCCCACCGCCTTGTTGAAGGCGAAGATGTCGGCGCCCACGTTGCTGGTGGTGGCGGCCTCGGCCCCGGCTCCCACATGGGCGACGGCGATGCCGGCGTCGGCCCCGGCCTTGAAGCGGTTATCCATCACGGCGCGCAAGCCGGCATCGGTCATGATGACGAAGATGCTTTCGGCGTCCTGGACGCCAATCTGCAATCCCACCGAGCCGGACGCCACCGAATAGAAGGCCGGTCCCGACCATTGGCCCGCCGCATCGCGGGTCAACAGCACCCCGGTACCATATTCCGCCCCCAAAATGAAACCGCCCTTGACCAGGTCGGGCACCACCAGCACGGCGCGGGCCTGGGCCAGCTTGGCTTCCAGGTCGCGTTGCAGGCTGGCGTCGCGGCGCAGGCGTTCGACGGTGGTTGCCGCCTTGTTGACCAGCAGGGTCTGGTCGGTGACCACCTCGGCCCGGGCCGCGACGGCCCAGCCCACGATCACCGTCAAAACCAGGGCGAAAAGACGTGACGTCATGGCAAGACCTCCGGATCGGGACCCATCCCTCTGAACGGCTTGCACCATGCGGGTTAGAAAAGGGTTAATATTCGACCCCCGGCTGGGCCTTGATCCCCGAACGGAAGGGGTGTTTGACCAGGGTCATCTCGGTCACCAGGTCGGCGGCCTCGATCAGGGGCGGCAGCGCGTTGCGCCCGGTCATCACCACGTGCTGGCCCTCGGGGCGGGTGGCAACGGCATCCAGAACCATGTCCAGCGACAGGTAGTCGTAACGCAGGGCCACGTTGATCTCGTCCAGGATGACCATGCGGATGCTGTCGTCGGCCAGCATCTCGGCCGCCACCTCCCAGGCGCGGGCGGCGGCGGCGATGTCGCGCTCGCGGTCCTGGGTCTCCCAGGTGAAGCCCTCGCCCATGGCCTTGAAGGTGACCAGATCAGGAAAGCCCTCCAGCACCCGGCGCTCGGCGGTGTCCCAAGCGCCTTTGATGAACTGGACGATACCCACCTTGAAGCCGTGGCCGACGCAACGGATGGCCATGCCGAAAGCGGCGCTGGATTTGCCCTTGCCGGGGCCGGTATGGACGATCAGCAGCCCCTTTTCACCCTGCTTCTTGGCCATCAGCTTGTCGCGGCTGGCCTTTTTCTTGGCCATCTTTTCCTTGTGGCGCTGGCCCTGATCTTCCTCGGTCATGGAATCCTGTCCTGAAAGGTTATTGCGACAGACTATCAAATCCCGCCAGCATCCGCACCTGTCGGGGCGTGTGTCCGGCTTCGCGCAGGGACGCGATGGTGAGCGACCGGTCGCGCTTGGCATAGCGCCGGCCGTTCTCGTCGGTCAGCAAGCCATGATGGCGGTAATCGGGCACCGGCAAGTCCAACAAAGCCTGCAGCAGCCGATGCACATGGGTGGCCTCGAACAAATCGCGGCCGCGGGTGACCAGGCTCACGCCTTGCAAGGCGTCATCCCAGGTCACCGCCAGATGATAGCTGGTCGGGGTGTCCTTGCGGGCCAGCACCACGTCGCCGAATAATTGCGGCTGGGCGCTTTGCACGCCTTGGTCAAGGTCACGCCAGCTCAGCGGCCCCGCCATGGCCGAAGCCGCCGCCATGTCCAGGCGCAGGGCGAAGGGCTGGCCCGATTGCATGCGGTCTTGGCGTTCCGTGGCGGAAAGATGCCGGCACAGACCGGGATACAGCACCCCGTCGGGTCCGTGCGGCGCGTGTCCCGATCGGGCGATTTCCGCCTCGATGTCCTTCCTGGTGCAAAAGCATGGATAGAGCAATCCACGCCGGTCCAGCCGATCCAGAACCGCCCGGTATTCCTCCAAATGCTGGGATTGACGACGGATCTCGCCATCCCAATCCAGGCCCAGCCAAGCCAGGTCCTGCAAGATGGCGGCGTCGAACTGGGGTCGGCAGCGGCCGGAGTCGATGTCCTCCAGGCGCAGCAGGAAGCGGCCGCCCGCCACGCGGGCGTGGTGATGGGCGAAAGCCGCCGAATAGGCATGGCCCAAATGCAAAAGCCCGGTGGGGGAAGGGGCGAAGCGGGTGGTGACCGAAGCGGCTTGGTTCATGGCGCGAACCATACCATAATCGCCGTCTTTTCCGCTCCCACCCGCAGGATCACCATGGCCGTCATCGACAACATCCACATCGCCCCGCCCGTGTCTGGCGGTCCCGCCCGGCAGATGGTGATCCTGTTGCACGGCGTGGGCGCCAACGGCGCCGACCTGTTCGGCCTGGTGCCTTACGTGGCGCCCATGTTACCCGACGCGGTTTTCATCTCGCCCGACGCGCCCTTCGCTTATGACATGGCCCCCTTCGGCCGCCAGTGGTTTTCCCTGCAGGACCGGTCGGGACCGGCGCTGGCGGCCGGCATCCGCGCCACCGCCCCCATCCTGGATTCCTTCATCGATGCCAAGCTGGCCGAATACGGCCTGGACGACAGCGCCTTGGCGCTGGTCGGCTTTTCCCAAGGCACCATGATGTCGCTGCATGTGGGACCGCGCCGCGCCAAGTCCTGCGCCGCCATCATCGGCTTTTCCGGCGCCGTGGTGGCGGCCGAGACCTTGGCTGACGAAATCCAGTCCCGCCCCCGGGTGCTGCTGATCCACGGCGATGCCGACCCGGTGGTCAATCCGGCCAGCCTGGCCGCCGCCGAAGCCGCCCTGGCCGCGGTCGGCATTCCGGTGCTGACGGAAATGCGCCCCGATCTGGAGCATTCCATCGACGGTCCCGGCTTGGCCCTGGCGACGGCATTCCTGCGTCAATCCTTCGGCCTGCCCCTTCCACAATAAAATTCTTCCCTGAAACGTCATCGGGACGGGGATGGATTCGCGGCCTCAAAACCTCTATCTTGTGGCAACGGCCGATGGAGGTGCTATTGAGTGTAGACTCAGGCTTTCCCGCCCTGGTGCTGAACGCGGA
>JAIWOG010000062.1 GCA_020217035.1 Magnetospirillum sp.
TTTCAGGCCGCTCAGCTATTTCCCGCTGTCTCTTTGGTCATGGCAAGAGGCAGTCAAGGCCGTCGTCTCCGACCGCGTCAACGTGGTGTCGGAATACGACCGGGAAATCCGTTCGCCCAGTTGGTCCATGCGCCTGCCCAGCGTCATCTCGCTGAAGGAATACGTCCCCGCCGCCCGCCGACCGGCCTTCACCCGCTTCAACGTCTTCCTGCGCGACCGCTTCACCTGCCAATATTGCGGCGAACCCTTCCTAAGCCACGACCTGACCTTCGACCACGTGATCCCACGGGCCTTGGGTGGGCGTACCAACTGGTCCAACGTGGTGGCCGCCTGTTCGCCCTGCAACCTGAAAAAGGGTCACAAACTGCTGGCCCAGGCCGGCATGAAATTGCTGCACTGGCCCATCGAGCCCAGCAACTTCCAGCTTCAGGAAAACGGCCGCGCCTTCCCGCCCAATTTCCTGCACCAATCATGGAACGACTTCCTTTATTGGGATGCGGAACTGGAACAGTTTTAGCGCCGTCTTAACCGGGTGCGGTCAATCTGGCCCCCCACCCTGGGCGAAAGGCATTCATGGACAAGTTGAAGGCGGCGCTGGCGGTCTATGGCGACCGCCGCATCCTGACCATCCTGCTGTTGGGTTTTTCCAGCGGCCTGCCCTTGGCGCTGACCGGCTCGACCCTGGCGCTGTGGCTGGCCGAGGCCCAGGTGTCCTTGGCCACCATCGGCTATTTCTCGCTGGTGGGCACCCCCTACATCTTCAAGTTCGCCTGGGCGCCGTTGATCGACCATGTGCGGCTGCCGCTGCTGACCACGATGTTCGGACGCCGCCGCGCCTTCATGCTGACCACCCAGTTCCTGCTGATCGGCGCCCTGGTGGCCCTGGGCGCCAACGACCCGGCGGCCCGGCCCGAACTGACGGCGGCGCTGGCGGTGCTGGTGGCGTTCTGCTCGGCCAGCCAGGACATCGTCATCGACGCCTATCGCGTCGAAATCCTGGACCCCGAACAATATGGCGCCGGGGCGGCGGCGGTGCAGGCGGGATATCGCGTCGCCATGCTGACCAGCGGCGCCGGCGCCCTGTACCTGGCCCAGTTCAGCCAGTCCTGGGCCGTCACCTACGCCGCCATGGCGGTGTTGGTGGGGGTGGGCGTGCTGACCGTGTTGTTCAACCCCGAACCGCAAGGGGAATTGCCGCCGCCGCCGCCCGGCTTCATGGGATGGATGCGGCACGCGATGCTGGACCCCTTCCTGGACATGGTGCGCCGGCAAGGCTGGATGATCGTCGCCGTGCTGGCGCTGATCCTGCTTTACAAATTGGGCGACGCCTTCGCCGGCGTCATGGCCAATCCCTTCTACGTGCAGATGGGGTTCACCAAGAACGAGATCGCCTCGGTGTCGAAAATCTTCGGTTTCACCGCCACCTTGGCCGGCACCTTCGTCGGCGGCATCATGGTCGCCCGCCTGGGCCTGTTCAAAAGCCTGCTGCTGTGCGGCGTTCTGCAGATGGGGTCGAACCTGATGTTCGCCTGGCAGGCGGTGATGGGCCACGACGTCGCCGCCCTGACGCTGACCATCGCCATCGAGAACTTTTCCGGCGGTTTGGGCTCGGCCGCCTTCGTCGCCTACATGTCGGGGCTGTGCAGCCTGTCCTATACCGGCACCCAATACGCCCTGGTGTCGTCCCTGGCCGCCGTCGGCCGCACCCTGATCGCGTCCACCACCGGTCTGTTGGCGGAAAAACTGGGTTGGGTCGACTTCTTCCTGGTGTCGACCTTGGTGGCGGTCCCCGGATTGGTTTTGCTGATATGGATGAGACGGCGGGTTGAAGCCGCCCCGGCTTAGGATCATTCTCTTATCAAAGAACAGCCCAATGGGGGTCCCCATGCGTGTCGGCGTTCCCACCGAAATCAAGATCCATGAATACCGCGTCGGACTGGTGCCGGCGGCGGTCAAGGAACTGGTCCATCACGGACACCAAGTGCTGGTGCAGTCGGGCGCCGGAGCCGGGATCGGCTGTGGCGACGACGCTTATGTGGCGGCCGGGGCGGAAATCGCCGCCGACGCGGCCCAGGTCTTCGAAACCGCCGACATGATCGTCAAGGTCAAGGAACCGCAACCGGCGGAATTCGGTCTGCTGCGCCCCGGCCAGATTCTGTTCACCTATCTGCATCTGGCCCCCGATCCCGACCAGACCCACGCCCTGATCAAATCGGGCTCGGTGGCCATCGCCTATGAAACGGTCACCGATGCCCAGGGGGGATTGCCGCTTTTGGCCCCGATGAGCGAGGTGGCCGGCCGCATGGCGGTGCAGGTGGGCGCCCATTGCCTGGAAAAGGAACAAGGCGGCGCCGGCGTCCTGCTGGGCGGCGTCCCCGGCGTGGCGCCCGGCCACGTGGTGGTGTTGGGCGGCGGCGTGGTCGGCACCAGCGCCGCCCGCATGGCCATGGGCTTGGGGGCCAGGGTCACCATCCTGGACAAGTCGCTGCCCCGGCTGCGCCATCTGGACGAAGCCTTCGGCGGCCGGATCAACACCCGTTTCGCCACCATCGATGCCGTCGAAACCCTGACCGCCCAGGCCGATTTGCTGGTCGGTGCCGTGCTGGTTCCCGGTGCCGCGGCGCCGCGCCTGGTGTCGGAACAGATGGTCGCCGCCATGCGGCCCGGTTCGGTGATCGTCGACGTCGCCATCGACCAGGGCGGCTGCGTCACCACCTCGCGCCCCACCAGTCATGCCCAGCCCACCTATGTCCATTCCGGCGTGGTGCATTACTGCGTCACCAACATGCCGGGCGCGGTGGCGCGCACATCCGCTTTTGCCTTGGGTAACGCCACCCTGCCCTTCGTGCTGGCGCTGGCCGACAAGGGATGGGTCGCCGCCCTGGCCGCAGACCCTCATCTCAGGGCCGGATTGAACGTCTGTCGCGGCAATATCACGTACGCGGCAGTGGCGCGAGACCTTGGTTTAGGGTATTTGGACCCCGAGGTCGCTTTGACAAGGCAACAAGGACCATAAAAAAATGGACATCAAGAAGATCCCCATCGGCAAGAACCCGCCCCACGACGTCAACGTGATCATCGAGATCCCGCTGCGCGGCGATCCGGTGAAGTACGAAATCTGCAAGGAATCGGGCGCCATGTTCGTGGACCGTTTCCTGCACACCGCCATGTACTACCCCACCAATTACGGCTTCATCCCGCACACCCTGTCGGAAGACGGTGACCCGGTGGACGTCATGGTGGTCGGCAAGCACGGCGTCGCCGTCGGCTCGGTCATGCGCTGCCGCCCCATTGGCGTGCTGCTGATGGAAGACGAAAGCGGCCAGGACGAAAAAATCCTGGCGGTGCCGCATCCCAAGCTGCACCCCTATTACGACGACGTGAAGACCTACGAGGATCTGCCCAGCGTGCTGATCCAGCAGATCGAGCACTTCTTCGCCCATTACAAGGACCTGGAAGAAGGCAAGTGGGTCAAGTGCCTGGGCTGGAAGGGTCCGGAAGAGGCTGGTGCCATCATCGAGCAGGGCATCAAGAAGGCCGAGAAGAAGAGCAAGAAGTAAGCTTTTGCCCTTCATCCGAAGGAAAGCCCCCGCCGGTGTCGCCGGCGGGGGTCGCGCGTTAGAGCGCCGGGTGTGTCGACCGATGCGGGCTTGGCCGCTCCGCCCCCAGGCGTGACGCCCTCTCGAAGCCAATCGCAGCCGCCATGGCAAATCAACCACTGTTTGCCCGGCTGAATCAGATCGGTCCCTTATCGGCATCCCCGACACGAACCGCACTTATCGGGACTTGGTATTCGCTGGCGAGAAGCAAAGGCCCTGTTCAGGCAGCGTTATTGGACAGGCGGTGAAGGTCGCGCAGCAGCAGCAATTGCAGGCCACCCAAAATGGTGCCGATCGGAAAGACCAGCAAGGACGGCAGGGAATAAAGCGCGGCGGAAACCATGCCCTTGCCTTGTTTCAAGCGTACCCCGATCCAACAGGGCACGATGCTGAAGGCCATGATCTGGCCGGCAAGCACCAGCAGGTCGTTGGCGTCGTCCATCTTGTCGACATTCGGCGCATCCAGGATGAAAACGCCGAACCACGCCGCCATCAACAAGCCACAACCCAAAAAAACCATGGCCTGGCCCCAAAACAGCCGCACCAGCCACAGACGTTTGCGATCCGGCGAGGCTGTCCCGGTGCCGGCCGCCGCTGGCGCTTCACGACGGGCCAGCCAATGGCCAAGCACCACCAAGGCCACGCCGACCAGCAGGTAAACCGCGCTTTCCAGCAGGATCAGCGGCCAATACGCGCTAACCGAGGCATCAGACAACACCTCGGCCATCCGGGTGACGGTCATCACGCCAGCCACGGCAAGGACCAGCCATCCGGCGATCTTGACCAAACGTCCCATTGACATCCCCGCCCGACCGTTGCCTCCAAAGACCATACTACATGCCGGCGGGGTGGAAATCACAATCCCAGAACGTCGCGCATGGAATAAAGCCCCGGCCCCTGGCCCTTGGCCCACAGCGCCGCCCGCACCGCGCCCTTGGCGAAGACGGCGCGGCTTGACGCCTTGTGGGTCAGTTCAACCCGCTCGCCGTCGGCGGCGAACATCACCGTGTGGTCGCCGACCACGTCGCCGCCGCGCAGGGTGGCGAAGCCGATCTCGCCCCTGGGTCGCGCCCCGGTATGGCCGTCGCGGGATTTGCACCACACCGAATCCAGGGCGACGCCGCGCCCCTTGGCCGCCGATCGGCCCAGGCCCAGGGCGGTGCCCGACGGCGAATCCACCTTGTGGCGGTGGTGCATCTCGACGATCTCGAGGTCGTAATCGTCCCCCAGGATGGCGGCGGCCTTCTCGGTCAGCGCCATCAGCAAATTGACGCCGACGCTGAAATTGGGGGCGTAGACGATGGTGGTCTGCTTCGCCGCCTCGGCCAGCTTGGCCTCGTCGGCCTTGGACAGTCCGGTGGTGCCGACCACCAGGATCTTGCCCATGTCGGCTGCCAGCGCCGCGTGCGACAGGGTGGCGGCGGGCGCGGTAAAGTCGATCACCGCGTCGGAAGCGGCGAACAGGGCGGACGGGTTCTCGCCGACGAAGGCTTGGACAGGACCGCGCCCCAGCAAGTCGCCCACATCGACGCCGACCAGGGACGAACCGGGGCGTTCGGTGCCGCCGGAAAGCTGGCAGCCCTCGGCATCCATCACCGCGTTCATCAACATCCGTCCCATACGGCCGGCGCAGCCGACGATCCCGATCTTCATATGTGTCTCTCCATGGTTCAGATGCCGGTGAACAGGAAGTCCAGGGCAGCGACGATGTCGTCACGCCGGTCGGCAAGATTGGTCACGGGTTGACCCAGTATATGACGCGGTAAAGCGGCCATGAACTGGGTCATCAGGGCAAGGTGCTCGCCGTTGATCTCGACCAGGGGGTTGAGATGGCGCAGCGGCTGGAAATCTGCCGGGATGGCCAGGGGGACGATCATGCGGGTGGGAAGCCCGTCCAGTTGGTCGGATTGAACGTCCACCACGAAGGGGGCGCCACCTTCCATGTCCTTGACCGGATTGGCATAAATGTCGAACTGGGCCATCAGAAGAACCGGTAATGATCGGAAAACAGACCGTGTTTCTCGATCCAGCGGTTCTGGCTTTCGATGGCTTCGCGGTTTTCCTCGGCCCATTGCTTGGCGCGGGCTTCGCGCACCAGCTTTTCCAACTGGGCTTCCAGGGTCTGCGACAGATTGATGCCCAGGGCCTTGGCCTGGGCCAGCAATTCAGCGTTGATGCTGAGATTGCAGGATTTCTTGGGTGCCGCGTTCATGAACAGCGCTCCACGGGTCATGCGCAGATGATATGCGCATGACCCGTGGGGGCAAAATTTATTTTCCTTTGGCGCCGAAGAAATAGCCGACAATTGTTCCCAGCAATCCGGTGATGGCAGATGATTCAAGCTTTAATGCTATTGCCGAGATCATAAGGCATGGCAACAAAAGCATTACGGCTACGATCTCGCGAGCATACGGTGCGAAAGGGCTGTCAGGGGAGATTTTGAAAAACCCGATGGCGGCGAAAACCATCACAAGCGATACAACGAAAACGCTTCCATTGACGGTTTGAGCATTGTTCAGAAAAACTTCCAAAACGCTAAGTTGAGCGTTGGATTCCATGACCCGTGTTCCCTGATAGGTGGTTCTACCTCATGGTAGCACCACCCTAAGGGAGAATCACTCGGTCAGATCCTTCCACAATTCCTTCACCTTGGCGAAAAAGCCTTCGGATTCGGGATTGTGCTTGGCGTCCTTGTCCCCGGCGGCGTCGAACTCTTGCAACAGTTCCTTCTGTCGCTCGGTCAAATTGACCGGGGTTTCCACCATGGCCTGGATGAACATGTCGCCGCGGGCCGGGCTGCGCAGCACGCTCATGCCCTTGGATTTCAGGCGGAATTGGTTGCCCGACTGGGTGCCCGCCGGAATGGTGACCTTGGTCATGGTGCCGTCGATGGTCGGCACGTCCACGGTGCCGCCCAGGGCGGCGGTGGTCATGGGGATGGGCACCCGGCAATAGATGTTGGCGCCGTCGCGCTGGAACAATCGGTGCGGCTTGACGCTCAGGAAGATGTACAAATCGCCGGGCGGAGCGCCGCGCAACCCGGCCTCGCCCTCGCCGGCCAGTCGGATGCGGGTGCCGTCCTCGACGCCGGCCGGGATGGTCACCGACAGGGTCTTGTCCTTGCGCACCTTGCCCTGGCCGCCACAGACCCGGCAGGGGTCCTTGATCACGCGGCCCTGTCCCTGACAGGTGGGGCAGGTGCGTTCGATGGTGAAGAAGCCCTGCTGGGCGCGAACCTTGCCGTGACCGTGACAGGTGCCGCAGGTGGTGGGCTGGCTGCCATCCTTGCCGCCGGTGCCGTTACACGCGTCGCACGGCGCCGAGGACGGCACGGTGATGGTGGTGGTCTTGCCGCCGAAGGCGTCTTCCAGGCTGATATCCATGTTGAAGCGCAGGTCAGAGCCCCGGCCCGTGGCCTGGCCGCGCCGGCCGCCGCCCATGAAATCGCCGAACATTTCCTCGAACAGGTCGGAAAAACCGCCGCCGCCACCGAAATCGAAGCCGCCGCGGCCGCCGCCACCCATGCCGCCATCGAAGGCGGCGTGGCCGAAGCGGTCATAGGCGGCCCGCTTCTGGTCGTCCTTCAGGACGTCGTAGGCTTCGTTCAGTTCCTTGAACTTGTCGGCCGCTTGCGGATTGTCCGGGTTGCGGTCGGGATGGTACTGCATGGCCAGCTTGCGATAGGCCTTTTTCAGCTCGTCGGCCGAGGCGCCCTTTTCGACGCCCAAGACCTCGTAATAGTCGCGCTTGCTCATAACGGTGCCGTTTTTCACTGATGGAGCAAAAGGCCCGCCCTTTTAGGGGCGGGCCGATTTGACGTCAGGGGCTTACTTGCCCTTCTTGTCGCCGTCGACTTCCTCGAAATCGGCGTCGACCACCTTGTCGTCACCGCCCGCGCTGGAAGCGCCCGAGCCGGCTTCGGCGCCGCCAGCCGCTTCCTGGGCCTTGTACATGGCTTCGCCCAGCTTCATGGACGCCTGCATCAGGGCTTCGGTCTTGGCCTTGATGGCTTCGGCATCCTCGCCATCCATGACGCCGCGAAGCGCGGCGATGGCGCCTTCGATTTCCGACTTCAGGGCGGCGTCCGCCTTGTCGCCGAATTCCTTCAGCGACTTTTCGGTGGAATGGATCAGGCCGTCGGCCTGGTTGCGGGCTTCCACCGTTTCCTTGCGCTTCTTGTCGTCGGCGGCATGGCTTTCGGCTTCGCGCACCATGCGTTCGATGTCGGCGTCGGACAGACCGCCGGAAGCCTGGATGCGGATCTGCTGTTCCTTGTTGGTGGCCTTGTCCTTGGCGCTGACATTGACGATGCCGTTGGCGTCGATGTCGAAGGTGACTTCCACCTGCGGCACGCCGCGCGGCGCCGGCGGGATGCCCATCAGGTCGAATTGACCCAGCATCTTGTTGTCGGCGGCCATTTCACGCTCGCCCTGGAACACGCGGATGGTCACCGCGGTCTGGTTGTCCTCGGCGGTCGAGAAGACCTGGGACTTGCGCGTCGGGATGGTGGTGTTGCGGTCGATCAGGCGGGTGAACACGCCGCCCAGGGTCTCGATGCCCAAGGACAGCGGCGTGACGTCCAGCAGCAGCACGTCCTTGACCTCGCCCTTCAGCACGCCGCCCTGGATGGCGGCGCCGATGGCGACCACTTCGTCGGGGTTGACGCCCTTGTGGGGCTCGCGGCCGAAGAATTCCTTCACCACTTCCTGGATCTTGGGCATGCGGGTCATGCCGCCGACCAGGATGACCTCGTCGATCTCGCTGGCCTTCAGGCCGGCGTCGCGCAGCGCTGCCTTGCAGGGCTCGACGGTGCGGGCGACCAGATCTTCCACCAGGGCTTCCAGCTTGGCGCGGGTCAGCTTGATGTTCAGGTGCTTGGGGCCGGACGCGTCGGCGGTGATGAAGGGCAGGTTGACTTCGGTCTGCATCGAGCTGGACAGCTCGATCTTGGCCTTTTCGGCGGCTTCCTTCAGGCGCTGCAGGGCCAGACGGTCGGCGCGCAGGTCGATGCCCTGCTCCTTTTTGAACTCGTCGGCCAGGTAATCCATGATGCGGTTGTCGAAATCTTCGCCGCCCAGGAAGGTGTCGCCGTTGGTGGACTTGACCTCGAACACGCCGTCGCCGATTTCCAGCACCGACACGTCGAAGGTGCCGCCGCCCAGGTCGTAGACGGCGATGACGCCCGAACCCTTCTTTTCCATGCCATAGGCCAAAGCCGCGGCGGTGGGTTCGTTGATGATGCGCAGCACGTCCAGGCCGGCGATCTTGCCGGCGTCCTTGGTGGCCTGGCGCTGGGCGTCGTTGAAATAGGCGGGAACGGTGATCACCGCCTGGGTAACCTTTTCGCCCAGGAACGCCTCGGCGGTTTCCTTCATCTTCATCAGGATATAGGCGGAAACCTGGCTGGGGCTGTGCTTCTTGTCGCCGCACTCGACCCAGGCGTCGCCGTTGTCGCCGTTGACGATGTGATAGGGAACCAGGCCCATGTCCTTCTTGGTGATCGGATCGTCGAAGCGGCGGCCGATCAGACGCTTGATGGCGAACAAGGTGTTGGTGGGGTTGGTCACCGCCTGGCGCTTGGCCGGCTGGCCGACCAGCCGCTCGCCGGAATCGGTGAAGGCGACCATGGAGGGGGTGGTGCGCATGCCCTCGGCGTTTTCGATGACCTTGGCGTTCTTGCCGTCCATCACCGCAACGCAGGAATTGGTGGTGCCCAGATCGATACCGATGACTTTGCTCATGTCGTCCTCATTTGTATTGGCCGGCTCCGGTGGTCCCTTATGATCAGGGCGGCAACCGCCGGAACCCCCTTGGATAATCCGGAAGGCGCACACTCGCGCCTTACGCCGGGTTATATAGGGTGGAGTTGGCAGACCGCAACACGGCAATCATGATCGTCTCGGCCAGTTACCGCACCGATGTCCCGGCTTTTTACGCCAAGTGGTTCGAAAACCGCTTTCGCGCCGGTTTCGCCCGCGTCGCCAATCCCTATGGCGGGGCGGATGCGGTGGTGTCGCTGCGCCACAACGTGGACGGGTTCGTGTTCTGGACCCGCAACGCCGCGCCCTTCGCCGACGCTTTGGCCCTGGTGCGCCAAGCCGGCTTTCCCTTCGTGATCAGCCATACCATCCTGGGTTATCCCCGTGCGCTTGATCGTTCCGTGATCGACACAGACAAGGCGGTGGCCGCGATCCAGCGGTTAGCTGATGAATATGGACCACGCTCGGTGGTGTGGCGCTATGACCCGGTGGTGTTTTCCAGTCTGACTCCGGCGTCCTTCCATCTGGAAAATTTCGGCCAGCTGGCGCAAAGCTTGGCGGGGGTGGTGGACGAATGCGTGTTGTCCTTCGCCACCATCTATAAAAAGACGGCGCGGAACATGGATGCCGCCGCCCGCGCCG
>JAIWOG010000063.1 GCA_020217035.1 Magnetospirillum sp.
AGACTTTCACCTGGCACGATCCCGACTGGCCGGAAAAACATCGTCTGGCCGCCCATCTGGCGGAAATTGCGGCCCGGGCCGACATCAAACTCAGTGCCTGCAGCCAGAACCTGGGCTTGCCGCTGGCCGCCTGCGTCGATGCCCGCCGGCTGGAGGACGTGGCCCGTCATTGGGGGCAGCCGCGATCCATCGCCGCCAAGGTCAAGGGCAACCGCCCCGAGTGCCGCTGCCATGAAAGCCGCGACATCGGCGCCTATGACACCTGTCCCCATGGCTGCGCCTATTGCTATGCGGTGGGCAGCCGCACCCTGGCGAAACGCCGCCATGCCATGCATGATCCGGCGGACGAATATCTGTTCCCGCCGGCACGGCGCCCCGAAATCGAGACCCTGTTGGTATAGGCCGATGACCACCCGCAAGCCCAAGACGCCGAAGACCCTGACAGCCGCCCAGGCGGACCAGCTTTACGCCCGTATCGCCGCCGAGCGGCCCAACCCGAAAAGCGACCTGGAATACGTCAACGCCTATACCCTGCTGGTGGCGGTGGTGCTGTCGGCGCAGGCCACTGACCTTGGCGTCAACAAAGCGACCGGGCCGCTTTTCGCCAGCGTGCGCGATCCGGCCGCCATGGTGGCCTTAGGCGAGGAAAACCTGGCCCAGGCCATCCGCACCATCGGGCTTTACAAGACCAAGGCCAAGAACGTCATCGCGCTGTCGCGAATCCTGCTGGCCCAGCATGGTGGTCAGGTTCCCGGCGACCGCGCCGCCCTGGAGGCGCTGCCCGGGGTGGGGCGCAAGACCGCCAACGTGGTGCTGAACATCGCCTTCGGCCATCCCACCATCGCGGTGGACACCCATTGCTTCCGCCTGGGCAACCGTACCGGCCTGGCGCCGGGCAAGACTGTGCAGGAGGTCGAGGAAGGACTGCTGAAGATCACGCCCGCCCGCTGGGGCCGCGACGCCCACCATTACCTGATCCTGCACGGGCGCTATGTGTGCAAGGCGCGCAAGCCGGAATGCGAGCGCTGCTGTATCGCCGATCTGTGTCTGTTCGACGCCAAGACGGTTTAACCAACAACAAACCCCGCCGGATCGCTCCGGCGGGGTCGTTCTTGACGTCAGGGCTTAGTCGTCGTTGCGCACGCCCATGAACTGCAGCAGGAACTGGAACAGCATGATGAAGTCCATGTACAGGCACAGGGCGCCGAACACCGCCTTCTTGGTGGCGGTCTCGCCGTCGTCCAGGTCGTAGTACATTTCCTTGATCTTCTGGGTGTCATAGGCGGTCAGGCCGGCGAAGATCAGCACGCCGGCGGCCGAGATGACGAATTGCAGCATCGAGCTGGCCAGGAAGATGTTGACCACCATGGCGATCAGCAGGCCGATGGAGCCCATGATCAGGAAGCTGCCCATGCCCGACAGGTCGCGCTTGGTGGTGTAGCCCCACAGCGACAGGCCGGCGAAGGCGGCGGCGGTGATGAATAAGGTTCGCGCCACCGAGGCGCCGGTGTAGACCAGGAACACCGAGGCCAGCGACGCGCCCATCAGCGCGGCATAAAGCCAGAACACGCCCTGGGCGGTGGACGCCTTCATGGCATGGATGCGCATGGACAGGAAGATGGCCAGGCCGACGGGGGCCAGCATCACCACCCATTTCAGCGGCGTGCCGAAGATCATCTGGGTCGCGGCCGGGCTGGAGGCCACCAGCAGGGCGACGCCGCCGGTCAGCGCCAGGCCCAGGGCCATCATGTTGTAGACGCGCAGCATGTACTGGCGCAGGCCGACGTCGATCTGCGCGGCGTCTGCCTGCGCGGACGTCATGTATTTACGATCGGAATCGAAGGCCATTGTCCTACCTCGTGGCTAGGGAAAAAATACAGGTTGCGGCCAATATGGCGCGGTGATCAGGCGAATCAAGCGCGGTAAAGCAAGAAAATCAACTTGGCCGCGCCATAGGTGCGGCTGTCTACCGTCTCGAAACCGGGGGGCGCTTCGAACGCCTCTTTCGCCGCCACTTCCACCACCACCAGGGCACCGTCGCGCAGCCAGTTCCGGGCGGCCAACGCGGTCACGCAGGGCACTGACAGATCCTTCTCATATGGCGCGTCCACCAGCGCCAGGTCGCATGGTGCCTGGGCGGAGGGCAAGCGGGTGGCGTCAGTGCGGACGATGTCGGCCTGTTCCTTCAGCATCTCCAGGTTGGCGCGGATGGTGGCCAGGGACGACGGATGGTTTTCCACGAAGGTCACGTGACCAGCGCCGCGCGACAGGGCTTCCAGGCCCAGGCCGCCCGACCCGGCGAAGCAATCGACCACCCGGGCGCCGTCCAGATCAACCCAATCGCCATGGGCCAGGATGTTGAACAGCGATTCGCGCACACGGTCGGCGGTGGGTCGTGCCACCCGCCCATCGGGGGCCTTCAACACCCGCCCCTTGTGCTTACCGCCGACGATTCGCATGGGGTTTCTTGTGCGGCAGCTTGGGATGCTCGTCCTCGGCGTGCTTGGCCCAGCCGCCGCCTTCCGCCTTGTTGCCGCCCAACTGGTCCTTGACGATCTTGGCGGGGACTTCCTCGATTCCGCCTTCCGGCAGGCTGCCCAATTGGAACGGGCCGTAAGCGACACGGATCAGCCGGCTGACCGGCCAGCCCAGATGGTCCATCACCCGCCGGATTTCGCGGTTCTTGCCTTCCTTCAGGCTGATGGTCAGCCAGGCGTTGGATCCTTGCTGACGGTCCAGGATGGCCTTGATGGGGCCGTACTTGACGCCGTCCACCACCAGGCCCTTTTCCAGCGGCACCAGACTTTCCGGGTCGATCTGGCCGTGAACACGCACGCGATAGCGCCGCACCCAGCCGGCGGCCGGCAATTCCAGCGAGCGGGCCAGCTCGCCATCATTGGTCAGCAGCAGCAGGCCCTCGGAATTCAGGTCCAGTCGGCCCACCGAGATGACGCGGGGCATGGATTCGGGCAGCTTTTCGAACACCGTGGCCCGGCCCTGGGGGTCGCGGTGGGTGGTGACCAATCCGGCGGGTTTGTGATAGCGCCAGACCCGGGCCTTTTCCGCTTCGGGAACCAACTGGCCGTCGACGACGATGCGGTCGCCGGGGCCGACCAGGAAGGCCGGGGTATCCAGAACCTTGCCGTTGACCGCCACCTTGCCTTGGGCGATCAGCTTTTCGGCGTCGCGGCGCGAACAGATGCCAGCGCGGGCCAGGCGCTTGGCGATACGTTCCTTGTCTTCGGGGGCCTTGTCTTCGGGGGCCTTGTCTTGTTCTTCGCTCATGGTCGGCAAGCCTTGATGAAGGCGCCGTACAGCGCCGCGTCGGCGGGAGAGATGGTGAATTCGGGGTGCCATTGCACGCCGATGCAGAATTTCCGCGTGGGCTCCTCGATGCCTTCGATCACCCCGTCATCGGCCCAAGCGTTGACCACGCAGCCGGGCGCCACCGCCTTGACCGCCTGATGATGGGCGCTGTTGACCGGGATGCGCAAGCTTCCGACGATGTCGGCCAACCGGGTCCCCGGGACGATGGCCGCGTCGTGGCCGGCCTGGTCGCGGGGATTGGGCTGCTCGTGGGCCAGGCAATCGGGCACTTCGTCGGGAATGTGCTGGATCAGCGTGCCGCCCAGGACCACGTTCAGCAATTGCTGGCCGCCGCAAATGCCCAGGATCGGCAAGTCGCGGTCCAAGGCGCCGTTGATCATTGCCATCTCGAAACGGGTGCGGTCGCGCTTCAGCACCACGGTGTCGTGGCGGGTGGCGGCACCGAACAGCGCCGGGTCGACGTCGAAGGCGCCGCCGGTGACGATCAGGCCGTCGATGCGGTCCAGATAGGACAGCGCCAAATCGGGCAGGTGCGGCAAGGGCAGCGGCAGGCCGCCGGCCTGGGAAACGGCGGAACAATAATTCTGCCGCAGCGCGTACCACGGGAACTTGGAATAGCCCCCCGGTTCCTCGCTGTCCAAAGTGATGCCGATGACGGGAATCTGCTGCATGAAACGCCTTCGCCTGTTTGCAGGTCCTTTCATAGTGCCCTGCGCCCGTGGCGGCAATGTGTTAGATGTGGGGCCATGAACGACTTCATGAAACAGGCCCTGTCGCAAGCCGCCGCCGCCGCTGCCCGCGGCGAGGTGCCGGTGGGTGCGGTGCTGGTGCGTGATGGCCGGGTGATCGCCGCCGACGGCAACCGGGTCGAGGAATTGTCCGACCCCACGGCACACGCCGAAATCCAGGTGATCCGCGCCGCCAGCGCCATGCTGCGGTCGCCCCGGCTGGAGGATTGCGACCTGTACGTCACCTTGGAGCCCTGTCCCATGTGTGCCGCCGCCATCGCCCATGCCCGGCTGCGGCGGCTGTATTTCGGCGCCTACGACCCCAAGGGCGGCGGCGTCGAGCATGGCGCCCGGGTGTTCGAGCGGACGACCTGCCACCACCATCCGGAAGTGGTCGGCGGCCTGCGCGAGGCCGAGGCGGCCGAGATTTTGCGGGCTTTCTTCCGGCAAAGACGCTGAGCTCCCATGCGGGACGGGCATTTCACTTTTTTCGCCAGTGCAGCATATTAGCGCCACCTTATTCACCAACGGAGTAACAATCCATGAGCACCCAAAGCTGGCCCGATTTGGCCAAGGATTTGTCGGCCCTGGTCGGTCAGGTTCGCGGCGGCATCCCGGAAGTGATGAAGGGCTTTTCCGCCATGGCCAAGGCGGCTTGCGCCGATGGTGCGCTGGACGCCAAGACCAAGGAACTGGTGGCGCTGGGCATCGGCATCGCGGCGCGGTGCGACGGCTGCATCACCTTCCACACCCGCACCGCCCGCGACTTGGGCACCACGCGTGAGGAACTGATGGAAGTCATCGGCATGGCCGTCTACATGGGTGGCGGGCCGTCCTTGATGTATGGTGCCCTGGCGCTGGAAGCCTATGACCAGCACGTGGCCGACAAGCCGGCGGAGTGAATGCATGGCCTCCTTGCCCGGCGTCAAAGCAGTGGGCAAGGCGGCGGTTCACACTGGCCGGCAAGGACGAGGTGACATCATGAAGCGTGGTTTCCTGATCCTGGTGTTGCTGGCCGGTTTGCCTTCGGGGGTCTGGGCGAAGGATGGCCAGGCGGTTTTCGATGCCGCCTGCGCCGCCTGTCATTTCAAGCAGCGCGATCCGGCACGGCGCGACGAAATGGTGGCGCCACCCATGGAGATGATGGCGGTGCATGTCCGCGACGCTGTCGGCGGCCAGCGGGACGCCTTCGTCGCCCGGGTGGTGGATTTCGTCAAGGCGCCTGCCGAATCCAAAGCCGTCGACGCCATGGCGGTCAGCCGTTTCGGTTTGATGCCGGCCATCGGCGACAGCTTTCCCGAGCTGACCGACGATGACTTGCGTCTGGTCGCCCATTGGATGTTCGACACCTTCGCCCAAGCGCAGCTGCCGCCCGAGGAGCAGCGGCGCGGTCAGCGGCCATGATCGGGCGGGCCGCCCTGCTGGCAGTGGTGCTGGCACTGGCGGCGCCGGCCGCCGCCCTTGACTTGCACGCCTTGTGGGACGGGCAATGCATCGGCTGCCACGGCCATGCCGGCGATTTCGCCCGGACTTCGTTAGAAATTCGAAACAACCAGCTGATGGGCAAGAAAAGCGCGCGTTCGGTGGCCGAGTACCTGGTCGTCCACAATGGCGGCTATTCCCCGGCGCAGATTTCCGCCCTGCGCACCATGCTGACCGCCCAGGTCCAGACGGCGCCAGAATTTCAAATCCATTGTGGTGGGTGCCACGACAACGCCGCCCAAGTGTTGCGGGATTGGGTGATGGTGCGCGACGGTCGCCTGATCGGCCGGCAGTCGGGTCAGGATTTGGCGGAATTCCTGAACCATCACGGCGGCGCCGACGCCGACAGCCGGCGCATCATCATCCAATCCTTGACCCGTTTGGCCGCCGAGTTGAATTATCGCTGAGTTTACGCACAGTTCGCGGCATGCCGATTGCAAAGCTGCCGTGCAACGTCCAAGACCGAAGCGATGAACTCGACCCTGTCCCAGGACCCCAAAGGCTATTACGCGATCCTTGGTCTGGCGCCCGGCGCCGACCTGGAAGCGATCCGTGCCGCCTATCGGTCGCGGATCAAGAAGGTCCATCCCGACCGCAACCCCACCGAATCGGCAAAGCTGGAATTTCAACGACTTGTCGAGGCTTACAAGGTGTTGCAGGACGCGCTGCGCCGCGCCGAGTACGACGCCACCGGGGTGCATCCGCTGACCGAGGACGGCGAGGATTACCCGTCCTCGCCCTTCGCCTGTTCCCGCTGCGGCAAGGTCACCGCCCAGCCCCGCTACGTCATCTTCCACCAGGTAAAAAGTTACCTGGTGTGGTCGCGCTGGTTCCGCGACGAGGGCATTTTTTGCCGGGACTGCGCCGACATCGCCGCGGCCCGCGCCAGCACCCAGAGCTGGGCCTGGGGCTGGTGGTCGCCCATGGGGCTGGTGCTGACCCCCGTGGCGCTTTTCCGCAACCTGTTCGGCGGCACCAAGCCGCGCCATCAGAACGCCCGGTTGCTGATCCGCCAGGCCCGCGCCTTCCTGGATTTGGAGGAAACCGACCTGGCCCGCGGCCTGACCGACCAGGCGGCCCGTTTCGCCCGGCTGTCGGTGCACAAGCGTCAGGTGGCGGTGCTGCGCCAGGCCACCCAAGAGTCCACCCGCAAGCTGCGCGACCGTTGGGCGCCCTGGAAGGGCAGCGTGTTCGCCGCCCAGGGCCTGCCGCTGCTGGCCTTGCCGGTGGCCCTGGGATTGCTGGGCTTCGGTCTGACCAAGCCGTGGGAACAGCCGGTGGCGACGTCCGCCGGGATCAGCGTGCAGCCGGCGCTGGTGGGCGACATCCGCCATGTGGCCATGCCCGACCTGAAACTGCGTCAGGCGCCACTGGACGGGGCGCCAGTCCTGACTTTGCTGGATCGTTTCACCACCGTGCAGATTCTTGATTCACCCGATCCGGAATGGGCCCAGGTGCGCACGCCGTCGGGCATCATCGGCTGGGTGTCGCGGCGCGGCCTTTACGCCGGCACCGGGGCGCGGCACAAGCAGGATTGGTGCGAGGCCAACAAGGGGACGCGACCGGAACCGGGCGAGGTGCTGATGCGCCGCGCCAGCGGCGAGCACCGGCTGATGATCCACAACGAAGGCCGCTTCGACGCGGTGGTGAAATTGAAGACCACCACCGGGACCACCGTGGTCTCATATTTCATTCCGGCGACGTACCATCTTGCCGTGGGCAGTATCCCGGAGGGCACCTATCGCATGGAATTCGCCACCGGCACGGGTTATTCCCGGGGCTGTGGGCTGTTCGTCGGCAACATGGAGGCCGGCCTGCTGCCCTTTACCGTCACCTTCCGCACCTTGGCGGCGACGCGGGCGGCCTCGATGCTGACCTTGCCGGAAATCACCGTGGCGCCACCCGGCCAGGACGCCAACAGCCCGCAGCCCTTGGACCTGGACAAGTTCGCCGAGGACGACTGATCCTCAGTTCACGGTGAATTGCCAGCCGAACCAGCGCCAGCGCCCGTCCAGGGTGGGGATGGTGCAGTTGACGCGGCCGCGTCCCTGGGGGATGGGCTTTTGCATGCGGACTTCCACACGCGGCCCCAAGACCTCGGCCAGGACCTTGCCCTCGTGCGAGGCGTAGCAGGCCAAGTGCTCGATCCCCGGCACGTCGTGGGCCAGGGTGAAGCCGAATGAGGGCGGATTGACCGCGCCCAGCTTGGGGTCGGAGGGCGTCACGTCCACCGCCGGAAGCGCGATGGTACGGGCCGCCAGCCGGAAACGTTCGATCTCGCCATAGGTTTCGTTGAGCGCGAAACGCGGCAGGAAATAAGGATCGGCCCCCACCCAGGCGGGGCCGGAATGCTGGCCAAAGGCGGCTTCGTAGCCGGCGGCGCGGATTTCCCGTTCGGCTTCCCGGCTCATTTCCCCGAACGGCCAGGCGAACAGCTTGGGGACGTGGCCCAATTCGGCCTTGAAGCGGTCGGCGGCGCGGGCCAGATCGTCGGCGACGCTGGCCTGGGAAATCAACGGCATGTGCGGATGACCCGCCCCTTGGCTGCCGATGGTCACCAGGCCGCTTTGCACCATTTCGCGGATTTGCTCCCAGCTCATGTATTCGGTGCCGCCACGGTCGGTTTCGTCGGTGACCACGAACAGGGTGAAGGGCAGGCCGGCGGCCTTCAACTTGGGCCAGGCGTTGCGGTGGACGGTCATCCAGGCGTCGTCGATGGAAAGTCCCACCGTCTTGTCGGGCAACGGCTGCTGGTTCTTCAATGCCTCGACGATGCGCGGCAGCGGCCACACCGTGTAGCCGCCCGCCTTCAACTCGGCGATGTGGGCATCCAACTGGTCCATGCGGGTGTTGGCGGTGGGGAAGCGGGAATCGTCGAAGCGATGATACATGAACACCACGGCCGAATCGGCGGCCCAAAGCGGCCCGGCCCAAGCCAGCCAGCCCAGCAACGCAGCGATTTTACCCCAAGGGCGTGGCACCTTGCTATGATCCCTCAAAGGTCCGGCGGAAATTCAGCCGGCAGGTGAATAAGAAAATAGTTGTACGACAGGAGACGGCCCATGACCAGTGAGCTGCTGGAACAAATGTTCACCTTTGGTCGCACCCATTCCCATTGGCTGGATCGCCCGGTGGATCCCGCTTTGTTGCGTCAAGCCTGGGACTTGGCGTCCTTGGGCCCGACCTCGGCCAACTGCCAGCCCATGCGGGTATTGTTCGTCACCGGCCAAGTGGCCAAGGACAAGCTGCGCCCCGCCCTGATGCCCGGCAACATCGACAAGACCATGGCCGCCCCGGTCACCGCCATCATCGGCCAAGACCTGGAATTCCACGAAAACCTGCCCCGGTTGTTTCCCCAGGTGGACGCACGGTCGTGGTTCGCCGGCAATGCGTCCTTGATCGAGGTCACGGCGTTGCGAAATTCCAGCCTGCAGGCCGGCTATTTCATCCTGGCCTTGCGGTCCCTGGGTCTGGATTGCGGTCCGATGAGCGGTTTCGACCCGGCCCAGGTGGACGCCGCCTTTTTCGCCGACACCGCCATCCGGTCCAACTTCCTGATCAATATCGGTTACGGTGACGCAACGAAACTGCATCCGCGCAATCCCCGTCTCAGCTTCGAGGAAGGCTGCCAAATCCTATAAGCGCGGCTTGGGCAAGTTGGACAGGTCGATGCCGGCGGCCCAGCCGCCGGCGGCGACGATGGCGGCCACCAGGGCGATTTCCACCACCGATCCGGTGCGGCAGAGATTCAGGCTGAAACGGCGTTTGTTGGGCCACAACAGTGGCACGCCGGACGGCGTCAGCGAATCGGCCAGCAAATGCGACAGATAGCCCACCACCACCGGGGCGGCCAGCCAGCCCACCCCCATGACGGCCAAAAGCGCCAGACAGCCCAGGATGGCCAGGGCGGAATGGGTGACGCCGCGATGGCCGACCAGCATGGACAACGGAACCGAAACGACCCGCATCTTGCGGCCGGCCCAGGATTGCGGATGGTCGATGTCAGGCAACAGCGCCCCCAAGGCGGCGGCGCCCAAGGCTTGCGGCTCGGCGGCCTCGAGACCGGCGGCCCGCGCCGTCACCGCCCACAGCGCCGCCCCCACGGCGACATGAGATCCGGCCATCATGGTGTTTCACCTCCCAGCACCATACCGCTTATGGATGTATTCCTTGGGTGTATTCGCCTGTTGGAACCGGGACCGGGCATCGGGTAAACTCCGTATGGGATGACGGGCGGGACGGATAGTCTCGGGGGTGTTAATAGATGACGATTGCTTGGCGCGATGCCATGAACACCGGCGATCCCACCATCGATGCCGATCATCGGCATCTGGTGGATTTGATCAACGCTTTTGAAACGGCGATGACCGGGCCACATATCGACCACAAGCGCATCGCCCGGGTGCTGTTGGGGCTGGTGGAATATACCGGCGAACATTTCAAGCGCGAGGAAGACATCCAGC